>JAAENP010000457.1 GCA_024224155.1 bacterium | reverse complement strand
GGCCACCTGATGCGGCGCCGACATGGCGGACGTCGCTCACGGGTTCTCGGCCAAGCCAAAGTGGATGCTGACTTCAACCTCCTCGCCGCAGCCCACAATCTAGCGCGCCTCGCCGTGCTCGGGATCCAATGGACAACTCTCGGTTGGGTGGCGGAAATGGCCTAGATCGGGCGCCGGAACGGCCTGGAGAACCGGATTTCGGCCTCTGAGAACCGGATGAGCGCCCTAGAATCGCCAGACTCGACCGGACCGCGCCATGAACCCCGAACAGCGCACTAACCCAGCACGGAGCAACAATCGAAAGCCCGGCGTCGAAACCACCCTGGTGGCAGAATCAGCTCCCCCAGGCGGCCCTTTCACACCAGTCACCTAGGAGGTCGTTCACGATCAGCTTGCCCTCCACAGCGTAGATCGCGCCGCCGAGAAAGAATTCCCACTCGGACTGTCCGCCCGGCTCGAAGGCCGGTAGCCGGACGCCGTCGCGGGGCAGTCGCTTGGCCGGCGTCAGGCGTCCCTCATCGACGCCGAGCGTCAGGTTGATCCGCCGC
>JAAENP010000456.1 GCA_024224155.1 bacterium | reverse complement strand
GGTTGTGCATCACAAGAGCCGCGAGCCCGAAAAGGTGATACCGCTACTGCGCAAGGCCCTCGAGCTTCTGGATCCGGCTCGTGATCCGAGGCGGCAGACCATCGTTCGCCACAACCTCATGGCCGCTCTCCTGGAGGCCGACCGGCCGCACGAGGCCAAGCGGTATCTGGAGGCACTCCGACGCATGCACCGGGAACAGGGAGGCCAACTCAACACACTTCGTTTTCATTGGCTCGAGGGTCGTCTCGCCTACGCGACCGGTGATCTCGACAAGGCCAGGTCGCTGTTTACCGAAGTCCGGAACTCCTTCATCGAGTGGGAGATCGGAATAGACGTGGCGTTGATCCCACTCGACTTGGCCCAGGTCCTATTCGATGAGAACGAGTTGACCGAAACCCAGCGACGACTCAACGAAGCCATCGCCATTCTCAAATCGCTCGGGGTCCACGCCGAAGCTCGCGCGGCGCTGGCATTCCTCGAGGACGCGATTCGAGTACAGGAGGCGGGCACCGCCCTGATTCGCCAGACCGCCGCCTTCATACGCAAGGCCGAGAACGATCCCTCGATCCGTTTTCGGCCGAGCGAGGTCACCGCGCCCAGCGGCGCGCCGGCCTAGGCGCGATCCCCGTAGCGGTCGAGCTCCGTCTCGACCGT
>JAAENP010000455.1 GCA_024224155.1 bacterium | reverse complement strand
GAAGAAGAGGCTGGCCTCGCTGCGGCTCATCGGCTGGAAGCCGACCTCGTCGATGATCAGCATCGAGACGTTGAGGTACTTCTTGCGACGCAGCCTCTGGGGCGAAACGTCGGCGTCCTGCTTCATCATGTGGAGCAGATTGTCGAGGCGGTAGGCGGCCACCGAGAAGCCGTTCTCCACCGCCTTGACGCCCAGGGCCACGGCGATGTGCGTCTTGCCCGTGCCCGGGGGCCCTTGGATCAAAACCGTCGCGTGCTCGCGAATCCAGGAGCACGTGGCCAGGGTCTCGATCCGGCTCTTCTCCAGCGACGGCTGGAAGCCGAAGTCGAAGTTACCCAGGCTCTGGCCGGGCGGCAGCCCCGACAGCCGCAGGGAGGTCTTGATGCGTCGCTCTTCACGCTCGCCGAGCTCGACCTCGAGCAGATGGTCCAGGAAGCGGTGTGCCGGTCGCTTTTGCTTCACCGCCTCCTCCAGGAGCTCCGCCAGGCGACCGGCCGCGTGCTGAAGCCCAGCCTGCTCGAGCCTTTCGCGAGTGACGTCGAGATCGACACGACCCTTCGCCGCGCTCATCGCGCCACCTCCGCCAGTGCCGCATACAGGTCCAGCGGACGCTGGTGCACGGGCTGCTCGTAGATCTCCTGCAGACGGCGCCCCATCTTGCCCAGCGGCGTTGGCGGCAGCACCCGATCCGTCGCCTCGCCCTCATAGCAGCTCGGGTCGACGAGCACCCGCCGCGCAGTCCCACGCGGGTACTCTCGGACGATCCGGCCGGCGGCCAGAATCTGGACCTTTCCCGCGCAGCCCCGCACCTCGACCTGGGTGCCGACATGGGCGAAGGGCACCGGGTAGGAGCGGTCTTCGAACCGCACCATGCAGTCCTTGTGCACCGGGCGCGTCACCGCGATGTCGAACGGCTCGGGCAAGATCGGCAACGGCGCCAGGAGCTCCAGCTCGCGCTCCCAGCTGGCGTGGATCGTCTCGCCGGTGGCCGCGCAGGTCGCGCGACGACACCACGTCTCCAAACGACGGTCACTCCAGCTTTGAAGCGCCTCCAGACCCTCATGAGGTCGACACGTCGGATCGACGCGCAGACGCGACAGGCGCACCTTCGCCTCGACCTTCCCCTTGGCATTGCCGGCCCGAGGCGCACACGCGTCGATGTGGAAGCCCACCGCCTGGGCGTAGGCTCGGTAGGCGGGATGGATCACACCCCAGGCACCGGCTCCCTGGCTGATCGCCGTCTTCACGTTGTCGATCCGATTGACCGCCGCCACGCCGGCCAGGCGCTCGTACGACCGATTGTGGCAGGTCAGCCAGCTCAGCTGATCCGACTCTCGGCTCCAGATCAGCGCCGGCTTGCGGCTGTGCGACAGCACCATCAGGAACGCGTGCAGCGGTTCCGGACCGTCCCCCACGTCCACCCGTGGAAACTCACCCCAGTCGGTTTGAGACTGCGCTCCCGCCGGCGTCTCCACCCGCCGGTACGTCCGGATCTTCGGCTTCGGATAGTGCCTGCGCACGTAGCGCAACACCGAGCGATACGAGCCCGCGTAGCGATGCTCCTCGACCAGGTGGTCCGAGAGCTCCTGCACGTTGACCGGACGCGGCGACTCGGCCCGATCCGCGTGCCAGGCGGCGATCACCTCCGCCAGGGGCTCGACTCTGAACGTCTTCGACTTGCGACCATCCTCCGCGCCCTCGGCCGCTCGACGCAGGTGGTAGCGCACCGTCCCCTCGGTCACCCCGAGAGTCTGCGCAATCTCACAGTGGTTCTGACCCTTCTTGGCCAACACTCGAACTGTCACGATCTCCTCCTTATCGAGGCTCGGCATCCTTCTGGACCTCCTGGCGGCACGCTACCGCAGGAGATCGCTACGCTGCCCTCAAGCCTCTGCTGGGGGGTCGTAAGACTTCGCGTCCGCTAAGGAGGATTCTGACCGCGTCCGTGACACCTGAGCCACGCTCAGGGCGTGACTCCTCCAGCCATGGAGGCTGCCTGGGTCTTCGGACCAACCATATCTGG
>JAAENP010000454.1 GCA_024224155.1 bacterium | reverse complement strand
TGCGTTTGGAGAGCAAGCTGCCCGGCGACGAAGTGCGGGCCAAGCAGCGGCTCAAGAGTCTGTATCGGCGTCGCGGTGTGGCGTGCGTGAATGCCGCGGTCTATTCGCCGCGGTTGCGCGGGGAGTGGAAGACGAAGCTGCCACCGAGCCTACGCCCGAGCGCCGAGTTGCTCGGCCAGGAGTTGGATCAGCTCGCAGAGCTGCAACACACCGCAGAGCAGCAGATGTGCGATGCCGCCAGGAAGTTTCCGATGTGGCGCAAGCTTCAGACGGTTCCGGGGATCGGTCAGAAGCGAGCGGCGCAGTTACTGGCGATCGTCGTGACGCCTCATCGATTCCGCACCAAGCGACGCTTCTGGTCCTACTGCGGGCTGGGGGTGGTGACGCGCAGCACCTCGGACTGGGTCCGTCAGGCAGACGGCCAGATGGTGCGGGTCCCGGTGATCCAGACCCGGGGGCTGAACAAGGCCAGCAACCGCCAGCTGAAGGGGATCTTTGTGGGCGCCGCCAGAACGGCTCTACGCTGCCGGCCTCCCAATCCTCTGCTCGAGGCCTACGAGCGAATCGTGGGGTCGGGGACCAAACCGAATCTGGCCCGGCTCACCATCGCGCGCAAGATCGCCGCGGTGGTCCTAGCGATGTGGAAAACCGAAAGCGAGTACCGGATCATGAGCTAAGCACGTCTCTGTGCCGCGTCCCGACCGAGCGAGAGCCGCAAGCCGGCGACCGAAATGGGAATCGGTGGCGGGAAGAGCTCCGAGATTCAAAGGTCGAGGGAGAGTCTCCACTGTCAACTTGGGCCCCATCGACGATGGGAGTCACTGCCTCAAGTCTAGGCCCCCTCCCAGGACCGAAAGAAGAGATGGCCCACGAGGCCCTGATGGAAGGCTGGTCCCACAACTCGAGGACCCACCCAATCGCTTCTCATCCTACGAGCCCGCCCGCACGAAGAACCGATCCCGGAACCGGACGACGCTCGGCCCAACGACTCGGTAACGGCAAATCCCGCGCTCGATCGCCAGATGTCGAGGGCTCAGCGAGAGTCCGTCTTGACATCGATTTCTATGGAAGTTGACAGCACCCTCGGGGTCTGCCTCGTCGACAGCCTCGTCAACGCATGTTGCGGATGATGCTCATGGCCGTGTCGTGGCACATCTTCATGATG
>JAAENP010000453.1 GCA_024224155.1 bacterium | reverse complement strand
TGACAGCTCCACTGAAAACGGGCCGAAGATACGACTGCAGTCAGACCTCCCGCTGTCGCCAACCTCTCAGCACTCTGGTAAGGAAAAACATCATGTAGAAAGACAGCGCCACACACCTACTTGCGCGAGGAGTCCAGATACTACCTATGGCAGTCGCCCTTCTCGGACCTCCGTCGGCCGCCTGTGCCGGCCGTACCGCGCTGGGACGCGAGGCTAGTCCGAGAAGGGCGACGTATCGGACCTCCCGTCACGGTCCGCTTGGAAGAAGTCAGTCCTCCAGTGGCGTCCCCGTTGTCCGGCTCATTACTCGCACCCCACGCGGGTCGGGGCATCAAAATGGGCCGTCAGTACGGAGCGAACCTCGGACTGCGTCAGGATCAGGGTTTCCATCCCTGGCAGTCTAGCGCGGCCATGCGGCCGATTTCGCGCGAATCGCGCGCCCGCCGTTCCTAGAACGCCCAGCCGAGACCGAGACTGAACCGATCGAGGTCCAAGTCGAACTGCTCGTACTCGAGCAGAACTCCAAGGCCGCTCTCGAGGTCGTAGCGAACCCCGGCTCCGGCGAGCAGCTCACCGTCAGAGAAGGTCTCGCGCGTACCGCCGAAGAAAAGTCCGGAGATGTCCGCTTCCCAGTCGATCCAACCGAGTTTCCCGAAGAGCGCAACCCGATCGGTCACCGGCCAGCGTGGAACGACAGCGAGTGAGAACCCGGTGAGGTCGGCGGAAAGAGGCGCCAGCACCTCCGTGCACTCGGTGCCCTCGACACAGAGCCCTAGGGTTTCCAGCGCAAACCGCTCGATGCACGCGTCCACGTTGTCCGGACACGGCGAACCGAAACCCTGGGCCTCTCCAAAATCATGGAGCCCCAGCTCCAAGGCGACGTAGTCGGTGATGCGGTAGCCGATTCCGAGACTGCGGGTCGTATCAGTGCTGTCGAATCTCTTGATATGACGTGAACCGAGGTTCGCCGCGACGTCGGCTTCTCCGAGTCTGGCGTCTACGTACCACTGGGCGGCTTCTGAAGCCGAAGCCGGTGAAGCCGCGCCGGCCCCAAACACGGACACCCCGAGAACGAGAAGGGTCACGGTGACAACGGTGATTCTGCCATTGAGCATGTCGAATTCGGTCATGACGGGCTCCTCCTTTGACTATTACGCGATACCCGAAAATCGTGCACGCGCGATGCCAACCGATGGGACACCACTCTGCCCTCTGGCACACTCACGGCACACTCAGAGCGTGCTCAAAGCGCAAATCGACGCGTCTCCTGCAAAGAGCTACGAGCTCGCGAAGGCCTTCGGCAGTTGGCTTTTTCGTGTGATGAGTGGTCTAGATGTGATGTTCGAGTGGGACTCTTAATCTGCGGGTTCGGGGTTCGAGTCCCTGGCGGCTCACCAAACAGAACAAATAGAATAACGACGGGAGAGCGCCTAGCGGACCGCGATCGGTCGCCCGGGAGATCCGGTCGCCCCCTTGAAGGGCACCGGAGCGAAGACGAACAAGAACTCGTTAACGCCGTCTTTCACGAGGCCGTCGAACTGGAGGTTCTCCAGGTTGAATACTCCGTTCTTGTTGAGGAGCTCCTGATGTACGGGAAAGACCAGCTCGGGGTTCGGATTGGGAACGACCTCGCTGGTCCACGAGTCGGAGCCGATCATCGTTGCCCGGCGCTCGACGACCCATCGCGCCGCTTCGACTCCGATTCCCGCCGGCGAGTCGTTGTATTGCTGGGGGTCCGACCAGAGCGAGGACCAACCGTAGCGGAAGAACAGGGCATCTCCGGCCCGGATCGAGTCCTCGGACATTCCCTGTTTCGCGAGCGCACCGCGAATGTCCTCGACCGTGACCTCGTAGGCTTTCGGCAGCCGGTCGACACCCTTGTCACTCGCGATGTCGATCAGGATTCCCCTGGTGAAGATGGGCTTGATCTTCTCGATGCCGAGCTCGCGCATGCCGTAGGTCCCGAGGATCTCTTCCCCCGTGAAGCCGTTGTAGTAGACGTCCTTCACGCTGCCGTCGGCCATCGTCAGTCTGGTCCCGATGTGGGCGAGGCCGTCGAACTGCGTTCCGACTTGACCGACCTCGGTGCAGAGAAACTCGTCGTTGCCGATCAGCTTGTTCTTGCCGAAGGGATCGCGGTAGGTCGGCCCGCCCGGTATGTGCAGAGCGTAGGTGCGCCCACCGAACAACGGCATACCGCTCTCGTAGGTTTGCCCCAGGTCATAAACCGTCCCGGTCGTCACGAGCTCGACCGCCTCGAGGACCTTGGCCGGCGTGATCCAGTTCGAGGCGCCCGCCTGGTCCTTCGCGCCCCAGATCGGGTGAGGCCACCAGGGCCCCTTCTCCCGGGTCTGTGCCAGCGCTGCCGAGCCGAGCAGCGCAACGAGTACCCAACAACCAATCATGATTCGATCCGAGCGCATCCGTTACCTCCGTGTCGTGGTCCAGGCCCGAGCATAAGGCCCTGGCTTGCACAAACGAAGGTAAAGTTGCTGGCCGGTTGGCGGCTTCGTCCGAGCCCCAGAGCGGCAGACGTTACTTTCGAGCCCGGAGCGGTCTCCCCCTTCGCTTGTTCAGGGATCGTTCGAGGATAGAGCGATGGGTATGCGTCTATTTGACAGCGACCGTCTCTCGAAGTTGAATGGAAGTCTAAGCCACTCGCCCGGTCTGTTGGATGCAGCGGAAAGATACCGGCCACATCTCCCGATGCTTCCTTGGGAGGAAGACGCGTGGCTTGACCATTCTTGGGGATTCTCTGAACGGGCTCTGGAGCCAGGTGCAGATGACGACGGAACGCCGATACTCACCTCGAGTCGCTCTTTGTTGCGCAGCCAAGGTCTCTTTCGCGAATGAGTGTCTGGCTTGCCGGCTCGTCGATATCAGTGCCTCGGGGATGGCCCTCACTGTCGCCTCGGAGCAGACGCCGTCGTCGGCTCTCCGAATCCAGCCCACCCTAAGAAATCGTGGCAGGCGCCCGGCTCCTAGGGGGAGGGAGATTTGGCGGACGACGCCGTTACAGTAATGCCGCACGTCTATGACGTGTTCTTGGAGGACGGCCCCTCCGTAGCTGTGGGCGGTGCGACCCACGAAGGGCAGGACTTTTTGATCAACGGCCGGCTCGACGGAGGTTTCGTCGTCGTCGGTCGCAATGTCACTGTGGGGCGCACCGGTCGCGTGCGGGCCAACATACACGGCGAGAGCATCGTCGTCGAAGGCGAAGTCGAGGGCGATCTTCACGGTGGCGATCAGATCGTTGTGCGCACCAGCGGCGTTGTTACCGGCAAACTCGTGGCGCCGCGCGTGACTCTCGAGAAGGGCTCCAAGTTCCAGGGTGCGGTCGAGATGCGGGCGCCGCAAGCGCCGCGGCCCAAGGCTGGACTCTAGCCGGTATCGGATTGGTCGATGAGCTTCTGCAGGCTCTGAGGGCTTGCGGAGGGTATCATCGCGGCCGGGAGGACCTATCATGACGCTAGCCGCGCGAATCCTGTTGCTGCTTGCGTGCTGCTTGGCCGCCGCGCCCGTTGCCGCCGCGGAGCAGGACGTTATCGCCGCCATGCGCGACGCCGCCGACGAGTTCCTCGCTTCCCTGAGCCCAGAGATGCGCGGGCAAGCCACCTTCCCCATGGACGACGAGGAACGCCGGCTGTGGAGCAACCTTCCCGCGACCATGTTCGAGCGCAAGGGCGTCGCCTTCGCTCAGATGTCCGAGGAGCAACGCATCCGGGCCCATGATCTGATTCAGAGCGCGCTGAGCAGCCAGGGCTACCTCAAGGCCGCGGGGATCATGCGCGTCGACGAGATCCTGCAGGGCTACGCGTCGCGCTCACGGCCTGACGCCGAGCCGATGTTCGGGCAGAGGCTGTACTGGATCGGTATCTTTGGCGACCCGTCGAAGGACGAGCCGTGGGGCTGGCAGCTCGACGGACACCACTTGGCGCTGAACTTCACCGTGGTCGGCGACGCGCTGTCGGTGACACCAGCGTTCCTGGGCTCGGACCCGGCCCAGATCCGCCGCGAGCTGGACTCCGGGTTCTATGTTCAGGTCAAGGAGGACGTGCGGGGGCGGAGGTTGTTCGAGTCCCTCGACGCGAGCCAGCGCGAACAGGCACTGCTCGAGGGCGAGACCCCATCCGACGTCATCGCCGGGCCCGGACGGGCGGACCGGCTGAAGAAGATCCGCGGAGTGGCGGCCTCGGACATGACCCCTCAGCAGCGCCACTTGTTGATGCAGCTACTCGACGAATACCTGCAAAACCTAGAGCCTGACCTATCCGGCGTGCAGGCTGCGAGAATCGAGGCGGCTGGCCTCGGCAAGCTGCACTTCTCGTGGTCGGGAACCGAGGCCGGGAAGCCGTACTACTACCGGATCCACGGGCCGACAGTGCTGATCGAGTTCGACAACAGCTATCCGCCAGGCCGCTCTAGCGGGCCGGTGAACCACATCCACACGGTCTGGCGCGACGCCGAGCGCGACTACGGCGAGGATCTGCTGCACAGGCACTACGAGGAGAGCCCGCACCACCGGACGCCCCGACCCGCAGCGAATCAACCGTAGAGTGCCCTCCGGGAGGCGCCACCCGAAGCGAGGACACGGAAACGAGGACCCGTAGCTTTGCGGTCCCGGGTTTCCCCAGGTGTGCCTTTGTCGAGGCAACTCGAGAGGCTACGCCTGTCGTTGCTGAAGACGCGCCACCCGAAGGGGCGGGTGGAGTTGCCCCGGTCACCGAAAAGGCCAGGGCGGGTGGGGCTCTCTGTGGGTGTCAGGGGCAGCCTGCTTCGGCGAATCGCGCGTCAATCAACTGTTTGCATGCCGCTGCTTCACTTCGTGAGGTTGGCCCGATGCCCACCAGAAGGTTGTCGTCCGACACTGCTCGTCAATAGCCTCCTTTGGGTTGAGCTGGCGTACGTACACCGTCACGGATCCGGTATCGATCGGTGGCGCCACGTCGTCGACCTGCATCCGTTCGACGCTGGCGCAGAAATCGTAGCCGCCCGTCGAATCGTCGGGGATCGACCGGGTCGCATCCGAACCACTCTCATCTTTCGCCGCTTCGTCCTTCGCCTCCTGGAGGGCGACGAACACCGAGTTGTAGTTACCGGCAATTCCCGACCCTGCCCGCCGCCCGAGCCGCGGGGGAGCCCTCGAAAAAGAAGAAGCCGGGTGCGAAGCCCGCAAGGGGTCTGGAGCCCGGCACTCGGCCTCGTAGCAGGTTTCTTGTTAGTTGTTCCCGCGACTGTGGATGAATCCGGTGACGCGGTTGATGCCAAAAATCCAGTCGCATTCCGTCCAGGGTGGCTGGCCCAGAATGAACCAGAGCTCGGGCGGGATCTCTGAGAAATCGACTGAGCGAATCTTGGACTTGGTCTTCTTGCCGGTCAAGTCAGCCGTTCCGTGGCCGACGCCTCGGCCGAGAAAGCCACCGTCCGGGCTGGACTTCCCGTTCCAGGTCCCATCGAAGGTTCCGGTGTCTGACTCCGGCAGGTAGATTTGGCTGAAGGTGCCGAAGGAAGTGCCTTGTCCGGTATTCAGATTCCAATTGAGGTTGAAGACATTCGAGCTCTCCCCGGAGACCTCGAACGTCACCGGGTCGTACGAGATGTTGTGGGTTCGCTGTCCTCGAACATGAAATGTCTGACCGGCGGTCCACGCGATCCCGGCGTCTAGCGCGCATGCGATCTCATAAAAGTCGAGAGGGGTCTTTGACGATTTCGCCGACGCCGGTGTGGCCAGCATGAGAATTCCCGCGAGCAGGAAAATGCCCGCGAGCGGCAAGACACCGATACGCTTCATGGTCTTGTCCTTTCTTCCTGAGTGAATCGATTCCTATCCGGCGAGTCGGGGTCGAACGCCGGTAGGGCTGCGAGAGCAAACGGCGGCGCACAGCCGCTCTCCTTTCTACCCTTCGGCAGCCCGGCGGTCTTGGGGTCTTCGTGCGGGGAAAGCCGTCGCGGAGAAGCGAGGACCCGTTTGCTTTGCGGCCCTGGGTTTTCCCAGGTGTGCCTTTATCGAGGCATCCGGTAGATTACGCCGGTCATTACGAAGGCTGCGCCACCCGAACGGGTAGGGTGGTTGCGGGGGCGACAACTCCCTCGAGACAGCAGCCGGCGCCGGCGGCGGAGTTGCTGGCCCGATTGACGGAGCTCGAGATCTTCACCTGGAGTTATAGGGACGACCCTGACGACGCCCGCCACGTGGGGCCGGTGGCCGAGGACTTCTACCAGCGCTTCGGCTTCGGGCACGACGACAAACACATCTCGCCG
>JAAENP010000452.1 GCA_024224155.1 bacterium | reverse complement strand
GCTGTGGAGATTCTCGTGATTGCCCTCAGCCGATTTGTATCATATCGGCTGAGGGGAGTTGAAAACGAAACCGATCTGGACCCCTCTATGGGCGCTCGCGTGCCTTCAAAGGGCACTTCGTGCGACCCGCAGGGCATGCTGGGTACACCACCACCTGGTGGGCGGCAGGGCATTGGGCCGGGCCGGAAAATTGCCGATGGTGATGTAGTCGCGGCCGCGGCCGTCCCAGATGATGTCCTCGGCGAAGGCCTCGAAGCGCTGGACGTAGTCGAGATGTTCGTCTGTGGGATAGAGTTTTCCGCCGGGGGCGAGCTCTTCGTACCATTGTTCGAGTGATGCGGACATCTCGGGATAGGGACTACGCGTCCACTCGGCCGAGGCGATCAGCACCTCGCCGATGATCGGCCGGAGGACTTCAGCGCTCGTGAGAATAGACCCGGGTCTGCTTGGCAAAAATGACCCACCTGGCTCCGGCGGCGTAGACGCATAGGAGGCGAGTTGGGCGCCCGGCGATCGTCGAGGCATGCTGAAGAAGCGCCCGTGCTCGGAGTGTCGCCGTTGGTTCCAGCCAGACCCGCGCGTGGGAAAACGGCAGCGCACTTGCGGCTCGGCCGACTGTCGACGATCGCGTCATCGACGCGCGGACCGGGAGTGGCACAAACGACATCCGGACTACGACCGGGCACGGCGCTGGCGAAAAGCACTGGAACAGACCCGAGAGACCGGGCAAGTCACCCCACCCACACAGCCACCGTTGAACGAAATACCCTGGGACCTCGCGCAAGACGAGATGGGACCACAAGCTACCGTAATCATTGCGGGAGTGGCGGGAGTCCTGGTGCATCATGCGCAAGACGAGAGACGAGCCTAAGTGCATGTATTCACAAAGGAATTCGGCAAACATGTCGGTCCCGACGCGCAAGACGAGATAGCTCGCTCGCCGCCTTGTTGAGTAGGGTGGAGGCATGGACCTGGAGTTCCATCAGCTCGACCTGCCTCATGGCGATCTGCGCATCCGCGACGAGGGGCGCTACGGGCGTCTGTTGGCGTCGCTGGTCGCACAGGGTCAGCAGGTGCCGGTGGTCGTGGTGAGCGCGAAAGCGCGGTATGTATTGATCGACGGCTACCAGCGGACGGCGGCGCTCCGGCAGATGGGACGGGACAAGGTCGAGGCAACGCTGTGGCCGATATCGGAAGTGGACGCGCTGGTCCATCACCATCATCTATCATCGTCGTCGTCGCACTCGTGCTTCGAAGAGGCCTGGTTTCTGGCCCGCCTGCGGGAATGTGGACTATCGCTGGACGAACTGGCCAAACGCCTTTGCCGAACCAAGAGCTGGGTATCGCGGCGCCTGGGGCTGGTGAGCGCACTGTCGGAAACCGTGCAGGGCAAGGTGCGCGAGGGCGTCATCCCGGCGCACGCAGCGATGAGGTATCTGGTCCCGTTGGCGCGCGCCAACAAGCGGCAGTGCGAAACGCTGGTCAACGCCATCGGCAACGAGAAGCTGTCGTCGCGCGAGGTCGGGAAGCTGTATGCGGGCTGGGGTCACGCCGACGCTGTCGGACGACGAAGGCTGTGCGAGGCACCCTTCCTCTATCTGCGCGCGATGCAGGCCAAGGAGGCCGAGAAACCGGCCACTGACGACCCGGGGACAAAGCTGGTCAATGAGCTGGCGACCCTGGGCTCGGTGGCGTGGCGGGCGAGGCAGCAGGTGCACCAAGGGCTCGATTTCGAGTCCACGTACAAACGCATTGATCTGTGCGCGGCGTGGCGCACGGCGCAGGACGCCTTCGACGAACTCGCCGGCGCTCTGCAGAAGGCGCTCTTTCATGCTGGATCAGACGACTCGAACCGCCATTCTCAAGCTTCATGAAACCGGTCACGGAACCCGCGCGATCGCCCGCGCCCTCGGAGTCTCGCGCGGAGCGGTAAAGCGGGTCTTGGCATCGGAGTCGGCGGAGGTGCCGCCGCTTATGCGGAGCGAAAAAGCCGAGCCTTACCGCGACCAACTCCTCGAGCTATACGATCGCTGCAAGGGCAACCTGGTGCGGGTGCACGAGGAGCTTCTCGCCCAGGGAGCAGAGATATCCTATCCGGCGCTGACCGCGTTTTGTCGGCGTCATGGAATCGGCCATGCGCCGCCACAGCCGGTCGGTCGCTATCACTTCGAGCCGGGCCAGGAGATGCAGCACGATACCTCGCCGCATAAGGTGCGGCTGGGCGGGCGAACGCGACGCGTGCAAACGGCCAGTCTGGTCCTGTGTTATTCGCGCATGATGTTTTTTCAGCACTATCCACGCTTCAATCGCTTCATCTGCAAGCTCTTCCTCACCGACGCGTTACGCTACATAGGTGGGGCGTGCGGCGATTGCATGGTCGATAACACCAATGTGATCGTGGCTACCGGCACCGGCAAGAACATGGTGCCGGCGCCGGAAATGGCCGCGTTTGCCGAGCGCTTCGGCTTTGCCTTTCGCGCCCACGAGAAGGGTGACGCCAACCGCTCGGCTCGTGTGGAGCGCCCTTTCCATTACATCGAGAATAATTATCTGGTCGGGCGCGAATTCGATGACTGGGACGACCTCAACCAGCGGGCCATTCGCTGGTGCGACAAGGTCAACGCGACTCACAAGCGGCACCTGCACGCCACGCCACGTGAGCTTTTTGCCGCCGAGAAGCCACGCCTCAGGCAATTGCCGCTCTGGGTCCCGGACGTCTATGCGCTGCACCATCGCATCGTCGACGTCGAGGGATATGTCAGTGTCCATCAGAATCGATATTCGGCGCCCTGGCGGCTGATTGGTCGCCGCGTCGAAGTGCGGGAGAGCAAAGAGCATATCGAGATCTTCGACGGTCCGCGTCTGGCGGCCAGACACAGGCGCAAGCTCGACTCCGACGGCTCCCGTGTCACCGACTCGGCTCATCGGCCGCCCCGCGGTAGCGGGCGCAGTGCTCGCAAAAACGTCTCCGTCGAGGAAGAAGATCTCCTGCGCCTCGCCCCTGAGCTGGGCGATTATCTGGCGAGCCTCAAGCGCCATCCCAAAAACCGCGGTCTGCGCGATATCCGCCGGCTTTTGCGTATGGTCGCCGACTACCCGCGCAAACCTCTGGTCGAGGCCGTTCGCGTCGCCAGCCATTATGGCCTCTATGACCTCGAGCGTGTCGAGACCATGTTGCTCCGCTCGCTCGCCCGCGGCTTCTTCTTCGTCATCCCGGACCCGTCGAGCGCCGATTCCAAAAATAACCATGCCGACATCCACACCAATGAATCATCCAATGCAAATGAGAAGAATACGAAACATGCAAATACCGATAACGATGCTCAGGTCAACGCCAAGGAAGAGCTCTGATGACCGATGAACTGGCCCAGTTGCTCAAATCACTTCACCTCGGCCGCATCGCCGAACTCCTGGATACAGAGCTCGCCTACGCGAACAAACACCAGCTGTCCTATCAAGATCTCCTTGCCCGCCTCTTGCGGGCGCAGTGGCACTATCGCCAGGAATCGGCGCTGAAGTGGCGCATCAAGCGCGCCGCTCTGCCGGAGGAGTGGAGTCTCGAGTCATTTCCCTTCAAACGCCAGCCCGGGGTTTCCAAGAGACAGATTCGCTCCTTTGCCGACCTCGACTTCATCGGCAAGGCCGAGAACATTGTTCTCATCGGTCCCACCGGCGTCGGCAAGACAGGTCTCGCCATCGGTTTGCTTCTCAAGGCGTTGCAGAACGGCTACCGTGGCCGGTTCTTGTCCGCGCAGGACCTTTTTGATGAGATGTACGCATCCCTGGCCGATCGCTCCTCGCGCAAGCTGATCAATCAGTTGGCCCGCATCGACGTCCTTGTTGTGGACGAGATGGGATATCTCAACCTGCGTCCCGAGCAGACAAATATCTTCTTCAAGCTCATGGAGGAGCGTTATACTCGGCGTCCCACCATTATTACCACCAACCTCGATTATCCCGAGTGGGCCAACTTTTTGGGCAACAAGGCCCTTGTTGATGCTCTGCTCAGCCGTCTCCGCCACCGCTGTCACACCCTTCGCATCGACGGTCCCTCCCTGCGCGACCCCCAGGGCTGAGCTGCCACAGCCCGAGGCGAGTGGGCTACGACAATGACTTCGTGCATGACTTCGTGCCAGCTGCCTCGTCCTGCCGTACTCCGGCTTCCTTGCCGTGGCTGTGAGCTGTCATCTCAATCGGTCTCCCGAGCGCTTCTCGCTCGCGTTCATCATCGCCAGACCTCGACCCTGTTGGCCGTCTTCAAAACGTCGACGAGCGAGTACCAGGAAGCCGTGCCTACCCAGGTGAGCTCTCCCTGTCAAGGGCAAGCTCGCTTCGCTCGTGGCCTGTGGCCACCCTTGACAGGGAGCTCTCACCTGGGTGATGGCCTGACATGGCCAGGAAGGGGACCTTCCTGGCCATTGGTCCAGGAGCTCTCCTACTCATCCCAGCTCCCGAGTTTCGATCTTCAGCCCGGACCCATTTTCGAGAGCATCACCGGGTCTATTTTGCCGAGCGGCGAAGCTCTGGTGACCGGATGCCGTCCTCGCGATGGTAACAGCTCGTCGCTGGAGATATCGAAGGGCTACTCGGCGTCCGGGTCGAAAGCAGCCATCGCTCTCATCACCAGCGGCAGCAAAACATCGCGGAAATCGTGCCACAGG
>JAAENP010000451.1 GCA_024224155.1 bacterium | reverse complement strand
GACTCCCCCAGAAGGAAGCGCTGGAGGCCACAGAGCTGCCCGCCGGCGAGAACGGCCGCCGCGATCGCCAGCCTCGCCCACATCACGCCCGCCCACTCCCGTTTCCACGCCCGGGGAACATCGCGCGCCAGGCGCTGCTTGAGCACGAACTGGTAGATCGGTCCGATCCCGAGAAGCACAAACGGGTGCCGGTAGAGCCGGTACTTGAGTCTGCCCCACCGGGATCGCTCCCGGTACTCCTTGACGGTGAGCGTCTCGACGTCTCCGAGACCGCGCCGATCCAAATCGCCGGAAGTTCCGTGATGAATCGCGTGGGTACGGCGCCAGTAGGCGAACGGTGTCAGCGTCACCACACCGATCGCGGCACCCACCGCGTTGTTCATCTTGCGCGACTTGAAGAAAGAGCTGTGCCCGCAATCATGAAGAAAAATGAACAGCCGAATCTGCAGCCCCACGGCCGGAATCGCCAGCAAAAGTGTCAGCCAGTACGAAAGCTGCAGGCTCTTGAGCATCAGGAGCCAGTTGAGCGCGAGCAGGCCGGCGGTGGTCAAGAGCTGAAACCAGGCCTTTCGATCGATCGCGCTCATGTAGGGCTCGAGCAGCTGCTTCCAGTACTTGTGAACCTCGGCTCTTGACGGTATTTCCAACTCAGACTCCTCGCTTTCGTCCGGGTCCACTCTAGCAGTACCCGAGAACCCCGGCCCTGAAGCCGCTCACTCTCATCCAACAGGGCTCGTGCCTCAGGCTGTATTCTTGGCCAGGAAAACCATGCCCGACCCCCGAATCATGCGCTGGAACAACTGCCCGGTCTGTCGATCGGACGTCAGATCCCCTTTGGTGGAGCATGAATCCCTGGCGTTCGTCCGGTGCGGCTGTGATCTGGTGTACAAAAGCCGAGGTGAGGCGAGCTTCGTCGAGACAACCGAGCCCACCTGGAACAAACGCTACGACAGGCGGCACAGGCACCGCGTCGCCAAGGCACGGCGGCAGATCCTGGACGTACTCAACCACGTCGAGCCCGGCCCGGTTCTCGACGTCGGCTGCTCGCTCGGCCACGCGATCGAAGCCGCAACCGAACTGGGCCTCGAGGCAAAGGGCCTCGACCTCAATGAAAGTCTCCTGGAGCCCTGCCGAGAGCGCGGCTTCGACGTTCAGTTGGGAGATGTCGCGGGCCCCTATCCCTTCGCCGACGCTTCCTTCAACATCGTGATCCTGAAGCACGTCTTCGAGCACACGCCGGAGCCGAGAGCCGCGTTGCGAGAGATCAGGCGGGTGCTCCGGCCCGGGGGTGGCGTGTTTATCGCGGTCCCCAACCTCGAGTACTTCAAGGCGCGGTTCTTCCCGAATACCTACTACTTCTTCCAGCCGGACTCGGGCGGTCGTTACCACTTCGTCTACTACGCGCCCAAGCATCTGCGGCGCCTTGTAGACGGCGAGGGATTCCGTACGGCCCGCGTGCATCCCGCCCTCTGGCACCGCCGAGTCGGCTGGTCCCAGCACCTGGCCGATCTTGGCGCGTTGCCATTTCGCGGGATTGTCGGCCCGGTCAGAACCGCCCTCGGTCATCGCAAGGAGTTCTGGCTCGTTGCCGTGCGTGAACCCTGACGTATCCACGCGGGGGCCGCTTGCCGTTCGGCCGCCTCAACGCGAAGCTTGTCGGCTCGTCGCGGCGAGCCCCGAGCGAATCTCGTCGTTGTGCTCGCCCAACCGCGGCGGATAGCGGCGATAGGTGGGTCCCGCACCTGCTGAGCGAATCGGATTGGCCAGAGACTTCACGATGCCGATCAACGGGTGCTCGAGCTCGACAACCATGCCTCGGGCGAGAATCTGCTCGTCGGCAAGGGCCTCCTCGACGAAATTGATCGGTCCCGCCGGGATCCCGGCCGCTATCAGCTCGCCCACCCACGCCTCGGCATCGCACGCGGCGAGTACCTTTTCAAGCAGTGGGATCAGTTGTTCGCGATTCCGGTTGCGCTCGGGATTGGTGGCGAATCTCGGGTCGATCATGATCGTCTCTTCGACGCCCAGGACCTTGCAGAAGCGCGCCCAGAGCCGCTCGGTGCCGACGCCCACGATCAGCGGCTTGTTACGAGCCTGCACGGGCTGGTAGGGAGCGATCGAAGGATGCGCGTTGCCGAGCTTGGGCGGCCGCTCGCCGGTGGCGAAATATGATCCGGCAACGTTGGCCAGCCAGGTTAGCTGCGCGTCGACCAGGGATACATCCAAGAACTCGCCCTCGCCGCTGCCGGAGGCCCGATTGTCTCGGGCGTAGAGCGCCGCCTGGACACCGATCAAGGCGTACAAGCCGGCACTCATATCGGCCATCGCCGTCGGAAAACGCATCGGTCCCGAGCCCGGTTCCCCGGCCAGCGCCATCGCCCCGGCCTCGCCCTGCGCGATCACATCGTAGCCGCCACGCCCCGCCTTGGGACCACTGTGGCCATAGCCGCTGATTGCGGCATAGATCAGCCTCGGGTTGCGCTCGCGCACGCTTTTCGGGTCCAGGCCCAGGCGCTCGAGCGAAGCCATCCGCGGATTGTTGGTGATGAAAACATCGGCGCGTTCGAGCAGCACCAGCAGAACCTGGTGATCGTGGGGGTTCTTGACGTCGAGCTCGATCGAGCGCTTGTTGCGATTGACGGACAGGAAATAGGCGCTCTCGCCGTCCAAGAAGGGCGGGCCCCATTTGCGCGCCTGATCGCCGACCTCGGGGCGCTCGACCTTGATCACGTCGGCACCCAGATCGCCCAGGCTCATGCCGCAGAACGGCCCGGCCAGCGCCTCGGCCATCTCGACGACGCGGATTCCAGTGAGCGGAGACTCGATCGCGCTCATGCTTCGTCTCTCATGCCCGGCAAGGATACCCGAGGTGACCTGCTAGCGTACGAAGGCCAGCTATGCCTTCGACCACCCCGCCGCCCGAGAGGCCGGCTCCGGAGTTCTGATGCGAATCGCCGTGATCGGTGGAGGCCTGATCGGCCTGTGCGCCGCCTACCACCTCGATAAGCGGGGCGCAGAGGTCGTGGTGCTCGAGCGCGACCGAGTCGGAGCCGCCTGTTCTGCCGGTAACGCCGGCTGGATCACACCTTCACTCTCGATGCCGGTACCGAGCCCGGAGCTGCGCGCGATCTCTCTGCGCTGGCTCCTGCGACCCGGCAGCCCCCTCTACATCAAGCCGAGCGCACTGCCCAGGCTCGCGCCCTGGCTGTGGAGATTCTGGCGGCACTGCAACCAGAAGTCCTTCGAGCACGGCCGCCAGGCCCTGGCCGCGCTCGGCGCCGACATCATGGACGAGTTCGACGAACTGGAGTCCGAGGGTCTCGAGTTCGAGCAGCGGCGCTCCGGCCTGTTGATGGTTTTCACCGAGCGCAGCTCGATGGATGCCGAGTTGAAGCTGCTCGACAAGGCGGGATACGGCCCGCTCGAACTGCTCAGTCGGGACGAGCTGCATGCTCGCGAGCCGGCGCTCGCGGGTCACCACATCGGCGCGATTCACGTCCTGCCCGAGCGCCACCTTCGCCCCGAGAAACTCTGCGCCCAGATCGCGCAACGGCTTCGGAGCTCCGGTGTGGACATTCGAGAGGACGTCGAGGTTCGCGGCCTCACTTTCGAGGGTGACCGGGCCAGCGGTCTCGAGACCAGCGGCGGGACTCTTCACGGCGACCGGTTCCTTATCGCCACGGGCGCCGAGGCCGCCCGACTTGGCCGCCTGTGCGGCACCAAGCTACCGATTCAAGCCGGCAAGGGCTACAGCGTCACGGTGGACGACCCGACCACCGAGATCGACACCCCGATCTACCTCGACGAGGCCAAGATCGGGGTCGCTCCGTTCAGCGGCGCTCTGCGCCTCGCCGGAACGATGGAGTTCTCGGGCGTCAATCTGCGACTCGATCGGCGCAGAATCGCTGCCTTTCGGCGAGCCGCGGAGCGAGAGATCCCGGGCGTCTTCGAAGGCGGTGAGGTACGGGACTGGGTGGGTATGAGGCCGCTTACCCCGGACGGCCTGCCGGTCATCGGCGTCTTGCCGAAAAAGGACAATGTGTTCATCGCCAGCGGACACCAGATGGTCGGACTCAAGCTCGCGCCCAGCACCGGACGCGCCCTGAGCGAGCTGATCGTCGACGGCGCCTCCAGCGTGGATCTCGAGCCCTTCGCCCCCGGCCGCTTCTCGCGCTAGGGTGGGCGCGACGACAGTGAACGGCATCTTGTTTGCCAGCGCTCGGCACAGCCCCATGAAGCGCCAACGCCCACAAGCTCGACCTCGCTTTCGGTCCCTGTGGACCCTGGGAGCGCTGATCGCACTCTTGGGCACGGCCTCTCCCGCCGACTCGACCACTTACGTCGCCATGCTCGACGAGGACCTCTTCGACCAGGCGGAGGTCATCGCCGAGGTCACGGTGCTCCAACGCCGGCCGAGCTTCGGGAGCTCTTCTCCCGTGACCGAGCACTTCGCCAGCGTGTCCAGAGTGCTCAAGGGAGACCTGCGCTGGAGCACGATCGTCGTGCGCACACCGGGTGGACCCGCCGGCGACCGCGTCGAGCTCTTCATTCCTGGTTCGCCCCGCTTTGTGGAAGGGGACCGCGCCCTTCTCTTTCTCGTGCGTAACCGAGACGAGTCGTTCTCGCCCCTGCACCTGGGCCTCGGCAGTTTCGTCCGGCGCGGCACGGGGGGGCACGCGCTCGCCGTGCGGCCTCTCCAGAACGCCTTGCTCCTCGACAAGAACCTGAAGCCCACAATCAACCTCGTCCGCAACTACGACGAGTTCGTCGAATGGCTCGCCGAGCCCGAGCGCGGCGGCAACGACCCGCCCGACTACTACCGGGAGCGCGAGGCCTCTCTCGGGAACACGGCGTCGCCGTTCACGCTGATGGAGTTCGACGACAAGCACGTCCGCTGGTTCGAAGTCGATAGCGGCGAGGCAATCACCTGGCGGTTCCGAGCGGCCGAGTCTCAAGGCACCGAGCCGCAGTTCCGAGCCGCGCTCGCAGCCTGGAGCCTCGACCCGGTGCGGCTCACGCTCGCCGGATCAACCGACAGCGCCGCGGGCTTCGATCGCAGGGACCAGCAAAACTCGATCATCTTCGGCGACCCGAACGGGGATGTGGCAGGCGTCTACTCCTGCACCGAAGGTGGAAGGCTGGCCTCCGGCGGCTGGTGGCAGGAGGGCGAAACCGGCACGTTCGAAGGCGAGACCTACGTGCGACTCATCGAGGCCGACATCGTCGTCAACGACGGCACTCAATGCCTGCTTCGCGACAACCAGACCGCGGCGGCCGAGCTGTTCACCCACGAGCTGGGCCATACCCTCGGAATCGGGCACTCCTGCGGCGATACCGAAGAGCCCTGCGGGGGCGCCATTCGCGAAAGCGCAACGATGAGCAGCAACCTTCACAACGACGGTCGGGGTGCGGAAATCAGGCTCGACGACGCCGCGGCGCTGGCCACTCTCTACGGCACTGTGGATCCGCCGGGGGTCGAGTCGACCCCGGACCGGCTCACCGCCCGTGCGACCAGGTCGAGCGTGGCACGCTTGCGCTGGGCCGACAATTCGATCGACGAGGCCACTTTCGAGATCTGGGGCCGGTCCGGGGGCCGCCAGTTCGAGCTGTTTGCAGCCGAGCCCGCGAACACCGTCACCAAGAGGCTCAGGCGCCTCGAACCGGGCGCGAGCTACGAGTTCAAGGTGCGAGCCCGCATCAACGGCCTGCCGACCCTATTCTCGGAGCTCGCCATGGCAGCCATGCCCGAGGCCAAGCCGGCCCGGCCCAAGAGGCTGAAGGCGAAGGCCTTGGGCCCGATTTCGGGCCGGTTGACCTGGAAGGACAGGTCGACCGGGGAAACGAAGTTCCTCATCGAGCGGAAGGTCGGCTCGGGAAACTGGTCGTCCTGGCGCTCGGCGCCCGCCAACGCAACCTCGCTCGAGTTCGACGACGCCGAATCCGGAAACACGTACAGCTTTCGAGTTCGAGCCAAGAAGAAAGCAAAGAGATCGGCTTTTTCCAACATCGCCACGGTGACCATGCCCTGAGGGCACTCCTCATGCCTGGCGAATCCAACGACCCGAGGACTCCCAACGAACGCTTGCTCGTCGTTCTCTTGCGGGTCGGCGCGGTTCTGACCGGCTCGGCCTTCTTCACCATGTTCCTGCCCGAGACCACCATGGCGTCGGTCCATGAAGGCCTGGGGCTGGGAGAGTTCCCGGCTTCGCCGCTGACCAACTACCTGACTCGGTCACTCTCGGCGATGTACGCCTTTCACGGCGGATTGCTGTTCGTGCTGTCGACCAACGTGAGACGATTCAAGCTGGTGATTCTCTTTCTCGGCTGGGCTACGGCGGTTCTGGGCACGGCGTTCCTGTTGATCGACCTGCATGCGCCGATGCCCGGATGGTGGGTGTTCGCCGAAGGCCCATGGGTCATTCTGATCGGCCTCGTGATTGCCGAGCTGAGCCGCCGAATCGAGTCCCCGCCCCTCCACTAGCGGGCGCTAGCGAGCCAACGCGAACTCGTCCAAGACCAGGTTCCCGGAGCCCGCCCTGGTACCGAGGGGAAATCCGGCCTGAAGCGAGTCGACCGAGCGCCTGCCCGTCCTGAGATTGGTCTTGGTTCCACGCGAGCGGCGATTCTCGAGCAGTCGGGCAAAACCGTCCGCGGCTCCCGGGGCCGACGCGCTGCGCCACTCGATCCCAAGGCGTGTCTCCTTTCTGGCCGAGATCTTGGTGCGGCCCACGCGGCGCAGGCCGGTCTCGTCGCGGACATAGAGCGCAACGCGGAAGCGTTTTCTCAGCCGCTCCAGCGTGAGCTCGAGATGCGATCCCTGGCCGTCGGCCATCACCACGATCGTCTCTTCGCGCTCGAGGGCCAACTCGCCCGGATCGAGCAGGAACTCGAGCGAGATCTGGCCCTCGCGATCGGGAGCCTTGGTCCGCACGCGCGTTCGTCCCGACCCGGCCGCAAACGCGGCGGCGAACCGAGTTTCCCCGAGCCCCGGGCTTACCAGCCGCGGGCGCCCCTTCTTCTTCCAACCCGAGAAATCACCTGTCTCGAAACCGTTGCGGAAGAACTCGGTGCTGGCCAGCCGATAGATCCCGCCGTCGAGATCGACCACATACACCTCTCCCTGTTCATCCTCTCCGAAGCTGACAATCGAAAACCCTGTGACGGTGACCTCCCGAGCCGTCCACTCTCCCCGGGAGTTCGGGGTCGCTCCCCAGATCGTTCCGGAACAGAAATCGCTGAAGAGATACACGCCCTCGAATCCCGGCGACCGCTCCCCTCGGTAGCGCACACCGCCGGTCACCGAGCAGCCGAGGTCGCGGCCGTACTCGAGAATCGGCAGCACCAGCGAGCCGTCGTTGCATCCGGTGGCTCCCCGAAAGCACTCCGAGCCCTCCATGAGCCGCCAGCCGTAGTTTTCCCCTCCAGCGCTCGCCGCGGGCTGGAAGTCGATCTCCTCGACCGAGGACTGACCGACGTCACCGATGAAGAGGTCGCCGGTCTCGCGATCGAAGCTGAACCGCCAGGGGTTGCGCAGGCCGTAGGCCCAGATCTCGGCCATCGCGTTCGGATCACCCACAAAAGGGTTGTCGGGTGGAATCGCGACCGGCGAGCCGTCCACATCGAGGCGCAGGATCTTGCCGAGCAGCGTGCCCAGATCCTGGCCGTTGTTCTGGGGGTCGCCACCGGAGCCACCGTCGCCGCTCGAGATATAGAGATAGCCGTCCGGCCCGAAGGCCAGATGGCCGCCGTTGTGGTTGGAGAAAGGCTGGCCGATGCTCAGAATCTCGACCTCTAGCCGGCAGCGGCCCGGTTCGGATCGGAGCTCGAGACCGCGAAGCGTGACACCACGGTGTCACCACTCCGATCGGTATAGTTGACGAAGAAGAAGCCGTTGCTCTCGTAGTCAGGGTGAAACGCGAGCCCCAGAAGGCCGCGCTCGCCGCAACACGACACCGCACCCGAGAGATCCAAGAAGGGCTCACTGCGCACGGCACCGCCGGCCACGACCAGCACCCGGCCGCCCTGCTCGACAACGAACAGCCGGCCGGTTCCGTCCTCAGCCGACACCAACCCCAACGGTCCGTTCAGACCGGTCGCTACCTCCTCGAGCACGACGCTGCCTTGCGCCCAAACACGGCCGGCCAGGAGTACGAGACACAGAAGCAACGCGAAGCTTCGGATCGGGACCCCCGCCGGAATCGTTTTCGCCATGGCCTCAATGCCTCATCGGATAGTACCGACGCCGACCGCGGTTCGGATTCACCCGGCCTCGAGTTCGTGCGATCTTCTGGCCACCCGCAACCGCCACCCGCCAAAAGCGAGCAGAATCAAGGCCAGCGCGCAGACGATCGCCGGGCCGCTGGGCAGGTCCCACTGATAGGAAGCAAACAGGCCGAGCACACTGGCCGCGACGCTGGTCAGCGAGGCGATCAGGATCCGAGCGCCCCAGTTTTCGCTGGCCGCGAGCGCGATGATCGCCGGCGCCACCAGATAGGAGAACACCATCAACACCCCCGCTATCTGTACCGAGATCGTGATCACCAGGGCGAACGACGCATAGAACAGAAAGTCCCAGAGGCGAACGTTCAACCCCTGGGCAAAGGCCTGCTCCGGGTGCTCTGAGATCAGGATGAATCGGCGGCGGAAGAGGTAGTGGAACAAAGCGACGACCGCATAAACGAGCAGAGTCGTGATCACCTTCGGCCAGCTCACCCAGAGAATCGCACCCGCCATGAGCTCCTTGATCTGCTCGGCACCTTCGGGGGCGCGATCGGCGACCAGAATCGCGGCCGCCGACGCGATCACGAAGGTGATGCCGATGATCGCCTCCTGAGGAACCCGGCCGTGGCGCATCCGGGTGAGGCTGAAGATGGCCGCGCCGACCAGGGCGAATCCCAGTGAGAAGGTGTAGGACGCTGGGGTTCCCGGCGGATGACCCGTCACCGCCAGCGCGACCACCGAGCCCAGGGCCGCGATCTGGGCCAGGGCGAGATCGACGAAGATCACCTCGCGCAGCAGCACGTGAAGGCCGAGGTAGGCGTGGATCACCACCAAAACGAGGCACGCCGCAAACGGTGCCGCCATGAACTCGAGTGCTTCCATTCGTGCTCCTCAGGAATCGAAAGCGTCTGCGAGATCACCGATCCAACCGCCGATGAGCTCGAAGTATCCCTCGGCCGAGACCTCCATCGGACTCAACGCCACGATCACCGCGGTGCAGCCGGCACGATCGGCGATGGTCTGGATCTGGTTGCGATTGAAGTAGTTGGCTCCAAGCAAGACCTCTACGTTTTCGGCCTCGATCCTACCGAGAAGCTCATGGACGTGCCGGGCCGACGGCGGAATCCCTGGCTTACGCTCGACGAAGCCGACCACCTCGAGACCGAGCAGGTCGGTCAGGTAGATCCAGTTCTTGTGATAAGCGACGATCTTGCGGCCACGAAAGGAGAGCGCCTGGCTGAGCCAACCACCCAGTTTCTCGATCAGCCTCTCGCCCTCGTAGTCCTTGGACTCGAGAAAGTCGATCAGTCTGTCTTCACGGGCGAGCGCCTCCAAGGTTCCCGCACCGAGCAGATCGACCAGCTCTCCCCCGTACAGGGCCGTGTCGATCCGCTCCGAGAACCTCGCCAGGTTGGCGTCATAGTCGGACGCCCCGGCCGGGTCGACGCGCTTCAGACCCATCGCAATATTGGCGGCGATGGTCTTGGCATTGATCGGACTCGTGTGAATGTGGGGATTGCCATAGATGTGAACGTCGCCGCCCTCGCGGCTGACCGACTCCGGAACGTCGCGCATGACCACTCCCTCGCTGGCGCTCACGAAACCCGGCTCGCCATCGCGAATCTTGCGGTTGCCCGATTTGTCGACCAGGGTCGGCGCCCAGAGCTCGAGATCGAGTCCGGTGGTGACAAAGAGATCGGCCCGCTTGAGCATCAGCGCGAACGAGGGCTTCGGCTTGACGAAATGAGCATCCTCGTCACCGCGTGAGATCGCCTGGGCGGAAACTCTCTCACCGCCTACGAACTGAGCTATCGAGGCGTAGGCGGGCAGAGTGGTAACCACCTGGACCTCGCCTGTCGCCGACAGCGCCGGCACCGCCACGGCAAAGGCGGCGGCCGCGATCGAATGGACTCGTCTTGTCATCAGTAGCTCTCGTGCTTGTGCGGGCCGGCGGCCCAGGTTAGCTGCAGTGTGAAACGGTCATCGCTCGCACCGGCGGGCTCGCGCTCGAAGAGACCGTATTCCGCGCGCAGACGAACGTACTCGCTCTGCCACCAGGTCAAGTAGGGCACGACGCCCGTCGTATAGCTGTCGGGATCGAGCGGGTCCTCGGCGCGATCCAGGCGGACACCACCGAAGAGGTTTCGGCGCACGAGACCCTCGAGATAGGTGTAGCCGCCGAGGGCCTTGCGGCTCACCCCGAGCGCGTCGTCGCGCTCGGACCGGAGAATCTCGGTGCGCCAGGTCAAGCCACGATACTTCGTCCTGCCGGGTGGCTGCCAGCTGAGCGTGACGTCGGTTCCGTAGACCCGGCTGTCGCCGTCGTCGGCGGTCTTGCCGGTGACTCCGCTCAATCCCCACTCGAAATAGGTCGAGTCCGACACTTCCCAGAAGTTCTTGACCCTGCCCAGAATCGAGAAGTCCTCGAACTCCTCACCACCAAACGCCTCCTCGTTCTCTCCATCGGTAAGCTCGAGGGTCATCTCGTTGGCCGTGGCCCAGGGCTTGGGCAGCAGCCAGGTGAACGACAGGCCGGTCTGCCCCAGCCCTTCTTCGCCGAAGATCGTCTGGTAGACCAGCGGATACTCGCTCTGCGGCAGGGCGTGAAGATGTTGCCGGTTGAGCGGCCCGAAGCGCTGGCGAAACTTTCCCGCGAGCAAATCGAGCCCCCCAGGCAGCGAGCTGTAGTTGATATAAGCCTCCTCGAGCTCAACGCCTTCGTCCCCGAGCGCCAGGGTCACGCGGGTGCGCGAGAACGGGTCGAGGGCGGACTGAAGATCCAGCTCGAACTCCTCGAAGGCGAACTCGTCGCGGTCGTCACCCAGGGTCGCGCCGAGCAAGATGCCGGTAAACGAGATCTCGGGATTCAGTCGGTTGAGATTGCGCTCTCTGCCGATCGCCGGAGCCATAGAGGGCAGCGGGTCGGGCCTGGCTACGTCGGCAGCAGCCTGTCTGGCCGCTTCGCGCAGCGAGGCGAGCTCATCGTCCCGCGGAGTCTCAGCAGCGCCGGCGGCGGCCGAAACCGGAGGACGCTCGGCGCCGATCTCGAGCTCGGCCAAACGGGCCTCGAGAGCCGCGATCCGGCTTTCGTAGTCGGCCCTCAAGGCGGCGATCTCGGCCTTGATCCGCGCCAGGTCCGCCGGTTCAGCCATCTCAGCCAGATCAGCCAGATCGGATGGGCTGTCTCCGGGCTCGGTGCTGGCGCTGGTCTCGGCGCCGCCCCTGCTTTTGGCGCTTGCCGGCGTCACGAGCATCGCTCCAGCGAGGAGCAAGAGCGCCACTCCCGCCGCGCACTCCTGGATGTTCTTTCTTCTAAGGTGGGTCACGATGTCGGATTCCTCGTCTGGTTCCCTCTCATCCATGAAACAGTGTCTCGGGACCTCGCTTCGAGGTCTCGAGCCCGAGCCGCGCTCGGCGCGTGCCCGGTCCTGAACGGTTTCGTTCGCTGGGAGCTAGACGAGGGGCGGCGCGCGCGGTGAGCCCGAGGCCGAAAGCTTGAAGGTCCAGCTCGGCGCCTGTTCGGCCAGAGTCCGGCGCCCCAAGGGCCGTGGGGCCAGGGCGGGCCTTGCCTCCGGATGGGCCCCCGACTGTCTCTTGTCCAGGACACATTCCGGACACTGCACGAAGACAGTGCCGGACGGCGCCTCGATATGGAGCACGGGGTCGAGCTCGGCGTGCCCGGTGACGACGATCTCCCGGCCGCCAAAAGGCGCATGCAGCTCGGCCTCGAGATGTCCGAGAGCGGCAACCGCAGGCAGGAGCACCGCGACAACCGCGAACAGAGTCGTAGCCAGACGCCGCATGACGATCGCCATGCTACAAGATCGCTGCCAACGCCGCACGGCCTCGACGAATCCGCTGACGACCGCACTGGAGGCGTCGTAGACGACGACCTGGCTCTCGCCGCGTCTCGGTCCTCTAGAATCGTCACGGTGTCGTCGTTTCGTCCCATGCACGCAGGGTCTCTGGCCGCGGCCGGCATGGTTGCCCTGCTGTCGCTCTTCGCGGCCGCAGCCGGCGGCGCAGCCGCAAACGCCTGGCGCGCTCAAAGGACTCGCCCGTTCTATATGGGCTTCACACCCTTCCCCTACGACGTCACGACCGAGGCCGTCGAATGGACCTACGAGCGCGTTCTCGAACACGGGGACCTGATCGCTCATCACCTCGACACCGGCGTGCCCTGGCCGGAGGCGCTTGCGGGCTCGCCCTATCCGCCCCTGGTCCAAAACGAGATCGAGAGCCGGGTCGTGCGCACGCCCGACTCACAGGTGGTTTACCTGGCCCTGACGCCACTCAGCCAGTTCCGCGACGGCCTGGCGGCCTACTGGAGCGACCAGGGGGCCGTGCCGCCGCCGGGGCCCTGGGCGCGTCGTGCCTTCGATCATCCGAAGGTCGTCGAGGCCTACACCGCCTATTGCCTCGAGCTGATCGACCGCCTCGAACCCGACTACGTCGCCTATGGCATCGAGGTCGACCTGCTGGCGGCCAATGACCCCGACGCGTTCGAGGCGTTCAAACGGCTAGCTCGCAAGGTTTACCGCAAGATCAAGCGCCGCCATTCCGATCTTCCGCTCTTCCTGACCTTCACTCTCGGCCAACCCGGGGAATGGGAGACCAAAAAGAAGGTGATGGCTCCGCTCTTGCCCTACACCGACCTGCTTGCGATCAGCACCTATCCGTTCCTTGCGGTCGGCTTCGACGGCGATCCGAATCGGATCCCCGCGGAGTGGTTCACCCGCATCCGAGAGCTCGATCCGGACAAGCCGATCGCGGTAGCAGAGACCTCCCACGCCGCCGAGACCCTGACCCTCGACGGTTTCGGCGTCTCCATCCCCGGCCGCAAGAGCTGGCAGAAGGTCTTCGCCAAGAGACTGCTGCGCGACGCCAGCGCCCTCGACATGGAGTTCGTGGTCTGGTTCAGCATCGTCGACTACGACGCCCTCTGGGAAGTCGCCGCGGCCATGGGGGCCTCGGAGATCTTCAAGGCCTGGCGCGACACCGGGTTATACGACCAGAATCTCCGGCCCCGGCCGGCGCTCAAGCGCTGGAGCAAATACCTGAGGCGGCGGCGAGTCGCGGCCTCGGACAGCCCCTAGGCTCGGGTGACTTCCGGCCTGGCTTCAAGCATCCACTAGACTGGAAGTGCCCTTTGGAGGCTCAGATGACCTGGTTGCCCGCTCATGAGCCGGTCGACTCCCGATTCCTGCTCGAGGACTTCGAGCCGGCCTATCTGAACACCTGGCACCGTGGGGCGCTCGACGCCAAGGCCGAGGCGGCGCTCGCCGAGCTCGGTGAGTGCCGGGCTTGTCCGCGCGATTGCGGCATCGACCGGCTCGCCGACGAAACCGCCGCCTGCCACACGGGCCGCCACGCCATCGTTTCGAGCGCCTTCGCCCACTTCGGTGAAGAAGGCTGCCTGCGGGGATCGCGCGGATCGGGCACTATTTTCTTCAGCCGGTGCAATCTGCGCTGTGTCTTCTGTCAGAACTGGGACATCTCGCAGCAGCGCTCCGGCCGGGAGATGAGCGCCATCGAGATCGCAGATCTGATGATCGAGCTCCAAGCCGAGGGTTGTCACAACATCAACTTCGTCACACCCGAGCACGTCGCGCCCCAGGTCGTCGAAGCCATTGCCGAAGCGATTCCCCGGGGGCTCGCGCTCCCGATCGTCTACAACACCAGCGCCTATGACGCCCCTTCCTCCCTCGCGCTGCTCGACGGTCTCGTCGATATCTACATGCCCGACTTCAAGTTCTGGAGCAACGACAGCTCCAAGCGGCTGGCCAAAGCCGAGGATTATCCCGAGCGGGCCCGGGCGGCCATTTCCGAGATGCACCGCCAGGTGGGGCCGCTGCGCTTCGGACCGGACGGCACCGCCCGGCGCGGCGTCCTCGTGCGTCACCTGGTCATGCCGGGCCAGGTCGAGGAAACCAAGGCCATCCTTCGGTGGCTAAGCGAAGAGCTCTCGCCCGACACCTACGTCAACATCATGGGCCAGTACCG
Organism: bacterium; assembly: GCA_024224155.1. Classification (NCBI taxonomy): domain Bacteria; species bacterium. The sequence continues at coordinate 9,583 of JAAENP010000451.1, read as the reverse complement.
GCCCCAGTATCAGGTGGGCGCGACCGGGCGCGACGGAAACGCCAAACACGCCGACATCGACCGACGGCCCGCGACACGGGAGCTCCGGACGGCTTACGACGCCGCGCGCCGAGCAGGTCTGTGGCGCTTTGCAGCACCGGTATTCGCGGACTGAAAAGAGAGAGCCCGACGCGCACAGTTCTGCGTCGCACACCTGTGCGCATCAGCGCCCCTCGATTTCTACCACTAGAAGCGGAAGGTCGCACCGATGGTGCTCGAACCGAACGAAGTCCTCTCCCGAGGATCAATCAGATCGATCTCGGTTTCGGTCCCGTCGATTGAGTAGTGGAAGGTCCAGTGTCCGCGGCCGACCTCGAAGCCACCTCCCAGAATCCCGGAGCTGTCGTCCTCGCTCACGCCGCCGACCCGCTCGACTTCGGTGCCCGAGATCCCGAACTTGATGAACGGCCGCAGCAACTTGTTCCGCCGCCAGGTGTAGGTCGCGTACAGATTGAGCTGCCCGTACTCAAGTTCGGTGAAGCTCTCGTCGTCCTCGCCGCCGCGGAGCTCCGCCATGGCGCCCCAGCCACTGCTCTGGTGCTGCCAGCGGCCGAAGAGTGTGATTCCTCCGAAGTCGATATCCTGGACACCGTCGCCTTCCGAGGTGGCCGCGCTGCCGGTCAAGCCGAGACCGATCGACCAGCCCGTGTCCTGAGCGATCGCCGGCAAACCGGCGCAGAGGAAGAGAATAAAGGCAAATGTCGCGAGACTGAAGCGCCGAATATCTGTGTCACTCTTGTACATGGCTTGTTCCTTTCCGTAGTTCTAGTTCGTTCACACGCGAATTAGTCGCGCGCGGGCCGAAAGTGCAAGGGCTCGACCAAACCCTGCCGGTCGATCCCCGAGTCACGACTGCCCAATTCCTAACGGAGTTCTCGAGCATCGGAAGGCTCCGTCGGAGCTCGAAGTCGCCCATCACAACCGCCCGCCAGCGTCGGTTTTTGCTCACGGGTGTGAGGGAATTCATACACCTGGAACGGCAGACAGTCCCCCCGGCGGCTACCACTCCGCGGCCCTGCCATGGCACGCGCCCCTGCCAGAACTCTGGGCCCGACACAAAGGCCGCTCTCCGCAGTCCTTGACGAGCGGGCGGGCATCAGCCCCGCCCGATGGGGCTCGCTCAACGCGCGCCGTCGGCACAAGACCCTGTGCTAACCTCCAGCCCCTCAAGAAGGAAGAAGGATGCCCGTTGGGCCGGCGCCGTACGAGTCCGGCGGGCGGGCCCTCCGCGCCGGAGAACCGAATCATGAGACAAGTGAGCGCCGCCCCGACTCGCCCCTGCCCTGGTTTTCAAGCCGCGCTCGCCTGCTTGCTGCTGGCGGTGCTGCCGGCCGGTGGAGCACGCTCGCAGGCTCCCCCCGAGCTGGCTGGTGCGGACGGCCAAAAGCTGGCTGCTCCAGCTCAGAGTTCCAAGAAACACCGGCGACGACAGAAACGACCCATCGAGCTCGGAACCTCGGGAGGCGGGTTCGAGAACTTCACCGTCATCCCTCCCGACGTGGCCTGCTGCGGCGGCACGCTCGGAGCTCTGCTCGAGAAAGAGGGTCGCTACTTCATCTTAAGCAACAACCACGTAATCGCCCGCTTCAACCAGGCCGCTCTCGGAGAGGCCATTGGCCAGCCGGGGCTCTTCGACACGAACTGCAAAGCGCCCGATCGTAACCTCATCGGGAACTTGAGCGACTTCAAGAGGCTCAAGCTGAACGGAACGAACAAGGTCGATGCGGCCATCGCCGAGACCAGCGTCGACAACGTCTCGGCCGACGGCGCGATCCTCGGCCTCGGCGTTCCCGGCAACAAGGTCGTCAACCCGAAGGTCGGCGACGCCGTCACCAAAAGCGGCCGCAGCACCGGGGTGACGCGAAGCGAGGTGAGCGCTATGAACGTGACCGGGGACGTCAGGTTCCCGGTGGAGTGCGGCTCCGATTCCGAGCGCGACGTGCGTTTCAAGAAGGTGTTTCTCGTCGACGGCGGAGACTTCTCCGCCGGCGGCGACTCGGGCTCGGTGATCTACGAGGACGCCGCTAACTGCCCGCGGGCGATGGGCCTGCTGTTCGCCGGTTCGGCCACCTTCACCGCCGCCAATCCCATGAGCCAGATCATGAAGGCGGTGAAGAAGATGAGGCCGAAGGGCCGAGCGAAGCTGGTCGGCTGCGATCCGGTCGCCGTTTTCGGCGAACCGCGGCGCGCCAGGCGCAGCGATCGGGCCGAGAGCTTCGCCATGGATGTCCAGCGCTCGAACGAAGACGGAGTTCTGGCCATTCCCGGTGTCGTCGCCATCGGAATCGGCCGCGCCCCGAAAGAGACCGGCGAGGTTGTTTTCAAGGTCCTGGTCGAGGACTCGCGGCCCGAGATCGTCGACGCCATCCCGGAGTCCATCGAAGGAGTACCCGTCGAGGTGGTCGTGAGCGGCGGGTTCCGAGCCCTCCACTGCCCGAGCGATCAGCCTTCCGGGCCCGCTATCGGCGGGCTCGCCACGACAGGGCCGAGCTAGCCGGCTGCCGCGTACTCCCCCATCATCCCTCCACGAGGGACAGCCGAAACGCGACCATCTCCTGGGCGTTGCGAAGGAACAGGAGGTCGCCGACCAGCACCGGATGATTCCAGGTTTTGCCCGAGATCGCAGGGAGCCGGGCGAGCTCCGAGAACCGCTCTGGGGTCGCCGCGACCAGCGCCAGCTCACCCTTCTCCGACACCACCAGCAGCAGGTCCTGATCTGGCAACAGGACGAGCTGCCCCTGGCCGTAGCGTCCTCCCTTCCAGGTGCGCTTGCCGTCTTCGAGGTCGATCGACGCGAGGATTCTGCCGTCGAAGCCGAAAGCGTGGCCGTTGTGAACGGCGAAGTCGCTGAAGTAGGGCTTCAACCCGTTGGACGTCCAACGCTCCTCCAGGGTCCATTCGCCGGGCTGTTGAGCGACCACGAGGCGGCGCATGCCGGACCCGGCACTGGCGCTGATCAGGACGTCACCGTCCGCGGTCAGGGCCGGCTGGACGATCGGGAAGCCCGGCCACGGATGCTCCCAGAGCACCGTGCCGGCGGCCGGCGCAACGCCTACGGTACCGGTTTCGCTCATCAGCAAGATCTGCGCAACTCCATCGATCATCACAACATGCGGCGAGCTGTAGCCGGCACCGCCGTCCGGGCCGAACCAACTCGGTTCACCGGTAGCGAGGTCGTAGGCGAGGAGCTGGCCCGCGGCGGCGACGATGACGAGGTCGTCCACCACCAGGGGCGAGCCCGAGAAGCCCCATGTCGGAATCTCCGCGCCGGCGTCGGCCGCCACGTTGCGCGACCACACGACCGCGCCGTCACCGGCGGCGAGCGCGTTCAGGATTCCGGTCGCGCCAAACGCGTAGACTCGACCGTCGCTCAAGGTCGGCGTCGCGCGCGGACCGGCGCCGGCGTTCGACTCCCAGAACCGGGCCGCGTCGCGGTGTCTCCATACCGGCTCGCCGGTGATCGCGTCGTAGCACGCGACGACCTCGTCGTCGCCGCGCTGCTCCTGGGTGTAGAGCAGGTTGCCTTGGACGGCGAAGGAGGACCAGCCCGGTCCGATCGGCCGGCGCCACAACTCGACCGGTGGCGACTGAGACCAGTCGGTCTCGATCCGTGTGCCGGGGACTTTGCCGTCGCGATCGGGCCCTCGAAAGCCGGGCCAGTCGGCTGCTGTCTCCCCTGTTTCTACGGCCCCCGGAGCCGACGCCGACGCGTCCGGCTCGTCGTCGGCTTGAGCCAGGAGCCGCTCCTCGGGAGTCTGTGACCAACGCCAGGCGAACTCCGAGCTGGTGGATGACGTGCCGTCGGTCCGCAGCAGCGCCCACGCCCCGCACGCGAGCACGATGGTCACGACCATCGCCGCGCGTCGAGGGCCGTCGGACAGGCGGCGACCGGCGACCGCCCATACGACGAAGGCGAGACTCAGGACCGGAATCGCGTAGAAGAGGTAGATAAAACCCTGGCCTCCCGTCGCGATCGACTCGTGGAGGATGAGCGATGTCGCAAACAGAGCGACGATCATCAAGGCGACGGCGCCCCAGCGCTCCACCCGAGGCGCCCGGCTGAAGAACGCCCACCACACCACGACAAGCAGTCCGCAAATGAGTGCCCCAAGCGCCGAGATGTAGCCCGCAATGGCTCCTGGCACGACGACGGGGACGACAAGCCAGGCCAGCCACTGCAGCACCACGGCGACCACCCCAGGCCACAGCCGGAGCGGTCTTTGGGGTTCTTGCGGCTTCTGCGGCTTCTGAGAAGCCGATCCGTCGCTCTGTGCTTTCGCCATACCAGATTCTCCCATCAGCCGAGCCCCCAATCCAAAGCGCGAAACTTGCCCTCTGCTGCACCAGTAGTGCACAATGAAAACCGCCCAGGAGCGGACACCGAGAAGAAAGATCCGTTCTCCCAGGACTTGTCGAACCGAGATCCGGGCAAGCCGACAGGTCAAGAGCCCGCGCGTCGAATCGATCGCGAGCAGTTCCATCCGCCGCGTAACCGCCGCAGACCCTCAGGCCGACGACATGGCGCTAGCGCGGTGCTCCTGCGGACTGACGCCTCGCACTCGTTTGAACGCCGCGCTGAGCGCGAACGGGCTGCTGTAGCCCACCTTCCGAGCCACCGAGCCGACAGTTGCGTCCGGTTCACACAACAGATCGGCGGCCAGAGCCAATCGCCATCCCGTCAGGAACGTCATGGGCGGCTCGCCCACGACGTCGTGAAACCGGCGGGCGAGCGCCGCGCGCGACACACCGGTCTCGGCTGCGAGGCGGGCCACCGTCCACGCACAAGCGGGGTCGGCGTGCATGATGCGCAGCGCGCGCCCGACGATCGGATCCGCCTGGGATCGGTACCAGGCCGGCTCCTCGGCCTCGGGTCGAGCGAACCAGGCCCGCAGCACCGCGATCAGCAGCAGATCGAGCAAACGATCGAGCACTGCCGCCTGACCCGGCTCGTCCTTCACGACCTCGTCACAAAGCAGTGAGACCAGCGGCGAGTCCCACTGGTCATCCGCCAGCCACAACAGGGGTGGCAGCGCTCGCAGCAGGCGATGGCTGATGTCGCCCATCGACTCGTAGGCGCCGACGAGCATCACCATCGAGCCGTCGGGATCGTTGCCCCAGGTCCGCACGCCGAGCGACATCCTCTCCTCCACGGACTCACCGTCCGGAGAACAGCAGCGCTGACCGGGGTGGATGACGACGTCGGGCGGCGTAGCCGGGTCGTCGGCGACCGTGTAGTGGTCGGGGGCACGGGTGACGGCAACATCGCCGGGGCCGAGCCGCACGGTCTTGCCGCGGTCGTGCGCGATCCAGGCTTCGCCCTGCACTATGGCGATTAGCGTCAGCGGCGATTCGGCGAGGATCCGGAGCGACCACGGGGGGCTCATGACCGTGCGCAGCGCGAAGGCGCCGCGGGCGCGTGGCCCATCGAGCAGACCGACGAAGGCGTCCATCTCCCGCATGATCCGAATTATGGACGACTACGCATGAAGTTGAGCATCTGAGCTATGGACCGTCTCAGAAATGGCGCCTACTCTGCTCGCATGACAACCACAACCCCAACCACCCGTACCTCACAGGCCAACTCAACCACACAAACCACCCTCGTGCTCGGCGCCAGTGGCAAGACCGGACGGCGAGTCGCCGACCGGCTCACCGCCGCCGGGCTTCCGGTACGCGCCGCGTCCCGCTCGGGCGAGACCCGGTTCGACTGGCAAGACGAAGCCACGTGGGCTCCTGCGCTGGCCGGCGTCGACGCCGCCTACATCACCTACTACCCCGACCTTGCCTTCCCCGGGGCCGCCGACACCGTCGGCACATTCGCCGACCTGGCCGTCGCCAACGGCGTTCGGCGGCTCGTGCTCCTGTCCGGCCGGGGCGAAGAAGGCGCCCGGCAAGCCGAGCTGCGCGTCGAGAGCTCCGGCGCCGATTGGACGATCGTGCGCTGCGCGTTCTTCAACCAGAACTTCAGCGAGACCTTCGTCGAACCCGTGCGCCGCGGCGTGCTCGCCATGCCCGGCGGCGACACCGCCGAGCCGTTTCTCGACGCCGACGACATCGCTGACGTCGTCTTCGCCGCGCTGACCGACGACTGCCACATCGGACCGCTCTACGAACTGACCGGCCCCCGCCTCCTCACCCTGGCCGAGGCCGCCGGCGAGCTCGCTACAGCCATCGGCCGCGAGGTGCGCTACATTCCGGTGACCCCCAAGGAGTACGCCACCGAGCTCGTCACTCACGGAATGCCCGAGGAGGAAGCCGTGCCCATCGCCGAGCTGATCGCCGAGGTGCTCGACGGTCGCAACTCGTACCTCACCGACGGCGTCGAGCGGGCCCTCGGCCGACCGCCGCGTGACTTTGCCGACTACGCCCACGACACTGCGGCCACCGGCGCCTGGGACCTGGAGCGGAGGGCCTCATGAGCAGCTTCGCCCAAACGATGACGATCCTTTGCGCCGTCGGCGCGGCAACGGCGGCTGGGGCGTTCTTCACGTTCTCGACGTTCACCATGAGGGGTTTGGAGCGCCTCGCCCCGGCACAGGGTGCGGCCGCGATGCAGGCGATCAACAAGGAGGCGCCGGTGCGCTCTACCTCGTGGGCGTCGTGCTGGTCACGGTCGGCTACCACGTTCCCCGCAACAACATACTGGATGGCCTCGATCCGAACAGTGCCGAGGGAACCGCCTACTGGGCGACCTATCTCGAGGAATGGGTGAGAATGAACCACGTGCGCACGATCGCCCCGCTCGCGGCGGCCGTTCTGTTGACGATCTCGCTGCGGGTGGGATGAGCACCCGGAGCCCATCCTTCGCCGGGGCAGGCGCTCGAGGGCTATCCTTCGAGACGACTCCCGGCATCTCCGTTGGCCGAGAGTCTTTCGCGGCTTTGACGGGCCGCTGCTGCTTCGTCAGCCGAACCGAACTTGCGAACTCCGGCCTCCAATCGCCAGGCGCGAAGACCGTACGCCAGCTCGGTCAACTCGCAGGCGATCCGCAGATTCTCAGGATCGAGCGGTACGAGCGGCCGGGGGCCCTGCATCTCGGCCACGGACGTGTACTTGGTGACCGGCACCTACGAACTCTCCTCGTCGAGATCGAAAGCTTCGCGGATTCTCGCGGCGTCGGCTTGGTCTTGAGGGCGAACGGTGTCCCGCTTCATGAGGTACAGCATCCGTGGACTAGCAACCCGGATCTTGAGATCTCCGAGCGTGATCTCTTCACTTCCCTCCGCGAGGTCCTCCCACGAGAAGGCTTCGCCGAGCTGGGTCAACAAGTCCAGCGAGTAGCGCCCGTGAGGCGGCACATACTCGACCGCCGGATACTTGCCTGCGAGCTCCTGCGGATCGATCTCATCGACGCTTGGGTCGTCGAAGAGGGCCTTTAGAGCCCGCTTCAAGGCTTCGAGGTTGTCGAGGGCTGGCGCCACAAAGAGATCTAGGTCCTGAGTCGCCCGGGGAAGACCCTGGGCCGCCATCGCCATTGAACCGATGACGACGAAATCGACTCCCTCCTCAACGAGCGCCGCCAGCACGGCCTTGACTTCCTCGAGTGTCATCGCTTCCGCCCTGAGAGCATTGTATTCCAGGGCTGGCGACGACTATTCAAGAAACGACACATGGCGGAAGCGCGTGGGAATCGAGCCCATCGACCGAGCCGGAGGTTTCCGACCTTGAATCAGGGCTGCGGTGGTGGTTCCGGGTACGGCTCCTGCCGGCTGCAGGGCTGCCCGGGCACTCCGGCCTCTTCGAGCGCCGCCGGCCACCATCCGTTGGGATTGTCGACCGTCACTGGGCAGGTCCGCTGGATGCCGAGCCGCTCGAGCATCGGGTGGTCCGAGCGATGGGGCGGCATCAAGTAGACGTTGCCTCTGCAGCGCGGCTGCCCACATCGAAAGGGCGGCGCCCCCAGGGCGAAGGCCGGTGATCCCGCCAATCTGCGCACCGCCCTTTGTCGCCGGCGGAAGCGCATGGGAATCGAGCCCACCGATCCCGTGGGTTGGCCCGCTCACTCGGATCGATTGACGCTAACAAGATACATTGGTACCATGGTAGGACACGAGCGACAGTGCTCGCCTGAAACAGCGCAACACTCAGAATCGCCGCCAGAAAAGACTCATCGAGAGGAGAACAGATGCTATGCAGAAACTACCACGATTCACGCGTTGCTGGTCGGCGCACTTCTAGGCGGTTGTCACAACATGGGTGACTTCTCTGCATTCGATGCGATAACGATCGCGCGTACCGGTTCATTCGAACTGGAGATGTCGCCGGAGGAAGCGCTGCCTCTCTTTACTGCGCCGGGAGAAAAACTCTGGATTCCTATCTGGGATCCAGTGGTGCTGAACGGCGACGGGTACGAGAAGGGCACTGTGTTCGTGACCTCCAATCATGGACACACCACCTATTGGCTCGTCATGGACTACGACACCGACGCCAAACACGCTCTCTATGTCCGTGTGACTCCCGACCGTGATACCGGCACCGTTGAGGTATCGATAGCGGCCAACGACACCGGCGGATCGACGGTCAATGTTGCCTATCAACTGACTGCTCTGAGTCCGACTGGCAACGAGAACCTGCAAGAATCGTTCACCGAGTCGAAATACGCCGAAATGATGGAGGAGTGGCGGAGCATGATCAACGACAGTCGAGAGAAGATTGAAGACCATTTCGGCCGCTGAGCCCGGCCGGGAGGTCCCCGGGACGGCAGGGAAGCATCGGATCGAGTGCGTTCGAACCGGAGTCAGGATCGAGTGGCACCTTCCAGCACAAAACCACAATTGACCCCAATGACATCATATGGCATCATATGACTGCCATGACACAGATCACTGCACGCGTCTCCGATGACATCGCCCGCCAGATCGATGAGGCTGCAGCCCAGCTGAAACGCTCGCGGGCCCAGGTTGTGCGCCAGGCACTGGAGTACTACCTCGAGGATCTCGAGGATCTCAAGCTGGGAATCGAGCGGCTCCGGGATCCCGCGGATCCCATTCTCGAGTGGGACGACGTGCGACGTGAGCTACTCGATCAGGATTAAACGCAGTGCGGCCAAGGACCTGCGACGGCTCCAGCCCGACATTCGACGTCGTCTGGTTGAAGCGATCGACCGGCTGGCGGCGGAACCCCTGGCCGGGTCCGCGCTGAAAGGTGAGTTCTCCGGTCTTCGGAGACTCCGGGTAGGTCAGTACCGAATCATCTACGAAGCCATCCACGGCGAGCTGACGGTTCTGGTGGTTCGCGTGGGGCACCGACAATCGGCCTATCGCTAGCTCCAACGACCGACGACCATGCAAATTGCGGCGTTTGCGGGGCAAATGGCGGAAGCGCATGGGAATCGAACCCACCCTCGACCGAGCATCCTCGGCCGAACAACGGTTTTGAAGACTGTCGTGATCCAACTGACGATAACTGTCGTCAACTCGTAACCACAGAGAAAGCAGTCGGTTACGAAGTGTTGTCTTGTTGAGTGTTGTTGCCGGGAGTGGTCAGAAGTTGCCTTCTACTGCACCACCAGTGCACCACGCGAGCGGTCCGATTGTGGCTATTT
>JAAENP010000450.1 GCA_024224155.1 bacterium | reverse complement strand
CGTCATCCGCATGTCCTACTAGCGGGCGCCCGATTCTCCTGGGCTGACTATCAGGCCCATGCCGATGTGAAGATCAGCATCCTCGGCCGAACAACGGTTTTGAAGGTTGACGAGATCCAACTACCGACAACTGTCGTCAACTCGTAACCACTGACAAAGTAGGCTATTACGAGGTGTTGTCCTGTTGAGTGTTGTTGAGCTAAGTGGTCAGAAGTTGTCCTCTACTGCACCTGGAATGCACCTCGAATCTGAACCAGCGGGCCGAACTCGCGTCGAAGCAGGTCGCTCAGTCGCCGATTACGTCCTGAATCCACGAAAACGTTGCCACTGCGGACGGAAAGCCCAGCGTGGTGGCTGCCAGAGCAACGACCTGTAGGATCTCTTCTTCGGTCACGCCCGTCCTGAGGGCTTTCCTGACTCCGGAGTGGACGGCGCCCTGGCGCATCGCGCCCATCGAAACAGCCAGCTTGATCAGCCGGCGAGTCTTCTCATCGAGCGGCCCGTCGGTTTCCCCCTCGCGAGCACGCTCCCACGCTTCTCCCAGCTTCGGATAGGTTTCAACGAAAGAAAGGAAGGCCGTTGGGGGCTGATCGTTTTCAGTCATTCGTACTCCTCAAGACTTCAGCAAGTCACGGTCTCTAGCGGTTCTGGGTCGATCTGGCCCCTGGCGCCATAGAGATCGGCGCATTGCAAACAAACTCCTCGCGCCGGCTCCCAGTCAGCAAAATCGCGGCAAATCGCCTGGATCGTCTCGGGCGCCAGCCTCGCCGGATCAGGGTGCAGACCGGCGCTCGGCATGCGGCACAGCGCACAGCGATCCGAGGCCATGACCTCGTCGCCCGCGCCGGGCTGAATGGCAAAGCGGACGAGCTCAGCGTGGTTCGGCCGCGGGCCGCGGAAGAAGTGTTCGAACCACCGCTCGGCATTTTTCGCAAGCATCGGAAAGACACCGAAAAACTCTCTTCGTCTCGCCTCTTCACCACCCGAGACAAGCCCGCCCCGGGCCGCGAGCCGCCCGTCGATCGTCGAGTCCCACAACGCCTGGTAGCGCCGCCGCACCAAATTCTCGAGCGCCGCGGAGTCATCCAGAAGAGGTAGCTGAGGCTCGAAGCCAAACTCCGGGTCCAGCATGTCAGCGATGTGGAGAAGCTCGCGGCGCAGAAAGGGTCTAAGTCGCTCGGCATCGACCAGGGTGGCCACGCGCAGCCCGAGAAACAATGTCGGCAAGCGCTCGGCCTCCCGGTCTGGTTTGAGGTCGGCGTACTCTTCACGCGCTCGCACCACCGGAACCACCAAACACCGCGAAGTGCCGGCAGCGATCGAAGGCTCGCGCGCCAGGGCCTGGTGAACCGGCTCGACCAGCGCCAGGCGAACGAACCAGTGTCCATGAAGCTCCGCAAATCGCGACTCCCTTTCGTCACGTTTGGTGATCTCGTAGAGAGGATCACGGTGCCGGCGAAAGAGTCTCTGTATCCTCGCCGGCGCCCCGTCGATCCTCAGCAGAACCGCATCCTCGACCAGCCGAGGATCGAAGTCCAGGGCGTAGCTCTCGCCAGCGGGGCGCGGTTTTTCGGGGCCCGCCGGGCCAGTCAGCGCAACACTCACGGCTCACGGGGCGCCGAGCCCCCGGTACCGAATTGACCCGATTGACCGGGCTGGCCGAGTTGAACGAGGTCGTCGGAGCCGGCCGATCCGCAGGCCATGGGTACGTGGTCGGGCGCGGTGGACGCCAGCTCCAGAACCTTGGGCCCCAACGCAAGCTCGAGGCGTTCGCAGTCGAACCGCAAAAGAGCCTGGCAGAGACCTCCGAGAGATCCATAGAACTCGCCCGGCGCCGCTTCTTCGAGCGTGTGGGCAAAAGCCCGGCCGAACCGCGACAGGTGATCGCGCAGAAACTTCTTTCCGGCCTCTCTGGTGATCTGGGCCATCTCGGCATCGCCGTTTTCGAGCGCCCAGTCTTCCTTGCGCACCAAAAACTCGAGGAACTCGAACTGGCAGGCCACGTGATCCGGGCGCTCATGCCGGGTCTCGCTGGCCTTGAGGCCAAAGGCGGCGTAGAAGCCGGCAAGGTCCGCCAGCTCATGCGCTTGCTGAAGCATGGCCCGGCGGCCGTACTCGCACTCATAAGGGCAAACACGGCCCCTGAGCGTGTGCCCGAAAAGGTGCTCGTAAGAGCGCTCGAGTTGCTCGAGCTGTGGCGGCGCGTCGCGGTACAACAAGTCGACCGCTGCCGCCAGCGCCCCCGGCCGACCGTGTTCCAACCAGCGGGCCGCCAGACGCAGAGCCTGGCGCCGTTCGTTGTCAAAGAACGCCCGGTGGGTCTCCTGCGTGGGCCTATCCAGACCTAGCTTCAAAGCCCGGTAGAGCACCCCACGCGCCAGGAGCTCGTCCCGGGCGGTCGCTACATCCGTCGTGCTGGCAACAGTCATCGGCGGCTCCCGTTTTTCTCAGATGGAGTTGGCATGGGCGTTGCTGCGCACGTGGAGCGGCTCTTCGACGGTGGTTCTGAACAGCTCGCGCCCATCGTGGCCAAAGGCGATCACTGTGTCGTTATAGAGAGTGATGTCGCGCCCACGGTACTGCCCCTCGTAAATTTTTGGGCCCTCCTCGATCTCGTAGCGAAAGATGATCCGGCTGTCGCGGCGGAAGAGCTGCAATACGCACAGAAGCTCGCGGTCCGGGTACTTGTAGCGTTCAACTGCGCGCTCGACACCGGGACCAAACATCTGCTCGAGGTAGGGGTACGGTACCCAGCGGGGCGGTATGTAATAGCCATTGGGCTGAGTGCCCAGCTGGGGGTAGAGCGGCAAGGCGACCTTTGCCTCGTGCACCAGGTAATAGAGCGGGTTCTGCCGGTCTTTGGCCCAGCTGCCGTCCTCATCCAGTTTGGCCAGACCCTGGAGACGTATCTGACCGATGCACGCCGCCATACAGCGGGTCTCCATCGGCACGCCATCCGATTCTGGATCCTTGCCCTCGACCCGGGGGTAGCAGCCGATGCACTTTTCGCTAACCCTGGTGTTGCCCCGGTACAACGACTTCTTATAGGGGCATGCTTCGACGCACTTCCGGTAGCCGCGGCACTGTTCCTGATCGATGAGGACGATCCCGTCTTCGGGCCGTTTGTAGATCGCCTTGCGCGGGCAGGCGGCGAGACAGCCGGGATAGCTACAGTGATTGCAAATCCGCGCCAGATAGAAAAACCAAATGTCGTGGGCCGGGAGCTCCGTACCCTTGGCGTCGAGTTTGTTACGCACTCCCGGTTTTCCGAGCGGGTTGTCTTCGTAGATGTTGGGCGAGTTCCACTCTTCGTCGCTGGGCAGATAGCCGAGGACCCGCGAGCTTTCGGGGTCGAAGTGGGTCTCGGCCGCTTCGAAGATGGTCTTACCCTTGAACTCACCGTAGGGACCAAACCGATCGTCCGCGATCTCACCCTGCCAGTACTGCCCGTCGGGATCGGCCTGCTCCAGCTTGCGCAGGATCTTGACGTCCCAGGACTGGGGATAGCCACCGTAGGGCTTGGTCTCGACATTGGCCCACCACATGTGCTCCTGGCCCTTGGAGAAGGTCCAGGTCGACTTGCAGGCCATGGTGCAGCTCTGACACGCGATGCACCGATTGATGTTGAACACAAAGGCGAACTGCTGCTCGGGAAACTTGGCTTCATAGGGATAGGCCATCCCGCGTCCCAGTTGCCAGTTGTTGACCTTCGGCATCGCTCGCCTCCTAGTCTTTGTCGCCGGCTTCTGCCGCCGATGGCGAGCCGAGCTGCACGAGCTCTTCCGGCGGCCGGGCTCGCACTTCGCCCCGCGGCACCCGTGTTGGATCCTCGACCACTATCTGAAAACGGCCCCAAAGCGAAAGGCTTTCGTTGATGATGCGCCCGATTTCGTCTTCGCCCAGCGCCAGGTAGGCGCGGTGGGCGCCGGCGTAGCCAGGCCGCCGGAAGAGTTCGAGCAACCGGTCCCGACCAAACCCCAGGGCGGCGAACTCCTCGGCGAAGGTGTAGGCCATCTCACGCATCGAATCGGCATCACCAGGGATACCGGGCAGGGAAACCCCCACCAGTTCGTGTGGATCTTCAGGATCTGGATCGCCGTATGGCATGGTCGTCTAGGTGCTAAGCCTTTCTCACGCGAATCAATTCACCGGCCAGATAGCGCCGCATAAAGTCGTTTTCATTGTCCGGGGTGTAGCCTGTAGTCGCCGGTTTCCACACTCCCTTGCCGCCCATGCCGCCGTCCTCGGCCTTGGTCACCCGCACCAGGGCCTCCTTGGGCACCGTGTTCAAGGCATGGTTGTCGGCCTCGCCGCCAAAGATGAAGTTCATGAAGACCTTGGACTTGTGAAAAAGGGTGTCGGTCTGGTGCATCGGCATGTGCCAGTTGCGAGTGATCGACTGCTGCGAGCCGTAGCGGAGGTTGGCCTGATAGCCGGTGTGCTCTGACAAAGCCCGCCCGTCGGGCCGGCTCTCGTGCGCCCGGACGCTTCTCTCGGTGGCGATAAAAGGCGCGTGCTTGATCATCACGATGTTGTAGGGGTAGGCGTGGTTGTACTTCACCCGCAGCATGCAGCGGGCGACGCGGTAGAAGAACTCGTCGGGCTTGGCGCCCATATACGGCCGATCGGCCGGGTTGGCGTCCACATAGACGTAGTCACCGTCGTTGATCCCCAAGTCACGCGCCGCTTGGGGGTTGAGGTGGATTTGGTGCTCGCCCACCGAGGGCGCCCGTTTGTCGAGCCGGTAGGGGTCGCCGAAATTCGAGTCGTACAGCATGTGCCAATCGACATTCGACCAGCCGCTGTGCACCCGATGCCGGGTCTTGGGGGTCAGGCAGTAGAACTGGAGGCCCTTTTCCCAAAGAAAGTTCTTGGTTTTCTTCACCTCCTGCCACGGCAGCTTGACGTTGCAGATCGTGCGCTCATCCCAGTGCTCGGCGTCGGCCGGCACGCCATAGTCCTCGGGGCGGACAAGAGGGTTGGTGCTGACGATGACGTTGGGCTGATAGGGAGTCGCCTCCGGGCCCTCCCGGTGGACGATGAAGTTCTCGCCGTACTCGATTGCTTCCGGCACGTCCGAGTAGGCGTGCAGCCGGCCGGTGTCGGTATGAAAAGGCTCGTTGTCGTGGATCTGCTCGTAGAACGGAATACGCGGATAGGTGCGGAAGTTCATCAGCGCCCCACCGGGCGGGCCGTACTTGCCGGCCATTAGGTCCTCGACCCTGTACCCGGCGGTGGTGGTCGAACTGTCCAGAAGGCGCTGCAGATAGACGTCCCGGCGCCCCTCGTGCTCGAACTGGAAGGCCTGGACGAAGCGCTCGTCGCCGGTGACCTGGCCGAGCGCTTTGGCGATCCCGGCCAGGATCGACAGATCGTCCTTGCTCTCGAAGACCGGCGTGATGCCTCCCTTCCAGACCTGTAGAAACGGGTTCGAGCAGCTGGCCGTGACTTCGAGGTCTTCGAATTCGAGCCAGGAGTTGGCTGGTAGCGCCAGATCCGCGTATTCGATCGATGCCGTCATCTGGATGTCCAGCGAAACGATCAGCTCGATGTTGGGATTGACGTTCTTGATCATCTCGTACGCCCACTTGGCGTTGTTGATCAAGTTGACGTTGTTGAAAATGATCGACTTGGTGGGCGTCGGCATGTGGCTGTCGCCGGTGAAGCACCGCCTGCCGAACTTCGGGGTATCGACGATCAGTGCCTTGTCGCCGTGGTTCCAATATGCCGGCTCCTCGTCCTTGGTGTAGGCGTGGGCGTGGATGTCCTTGCCCGGTGTCTTTGGATCGAGATTTAGATCGAACGGGTCTTCGGCCACCCAACCCTTGAAGCCGGGGCCGGTCTGCGGGGAGCCTTGGAACAGCGCCGCTTTGTAGTTGCCGGCCCAGGTGTGGCAGCCGGCGCCGGGTTTGCCGATATTGCCGGTCAGGAGCAGCGGCAGGTACGCCGCCCGGTTCATCTCGGTGGCGTGAAACCAGTGATTGATGCCTTCGCCCTGGTGGATCGCCACCGGCTTCATCGTGGCGATGTCCTCGGCCAGTCGCTCGACCAGATTTTGCGGGCAATCCGTGATCTCGCATACGGTGTCGAGGTCGTAGTCCTCGAGATGCGTCTGGTAGAGCGTCCACAGGGTCGAGCAGCGGACCGTCGAACCGTTTGCCAGTTGAACCTCGAACGTCCCCTCGAGAGCCGGCGCCAGCCCTTTGGCGGTCATCGTCTCGCCTACGTCATCGCGGTTGAGCGGCTTAGGGCCGCCAATGATCTCGTCCCAGATCACCCGGTCGCCCAACTGCCCATGTTGCTCGGCAGTCAAACCCTGGATCTTCATCGACGGGCCTTCCGGATCGAGATCCGAGCGGTAACCGGGGAAAACCTCGTCGGCTCTGAGCCGCTGCAGGTTGTCGTGCCGCACTAGAAGTGGGAAGTCGGTAAAGCGCTTGACGAACCCCTCGTCGTAGTGCCCTTTGTCGATCATCAGGCGGGTGATGCCCAGCCACAACGCGGTGTCGGTGGCTACCCGAATGGGGATCCAGTAGTCGGCTTTGGTCGAAGGCGGACCGTATTCGGGGGCGATGACGACGATCTTGCCGCCGCGTTCCATGCACTCGATGAACCAGTGGGAGTCAGTGAGCTTGTTCTCCACCAGGTTCTTGCCATCCATGATGATGAGCTTGGAGTAGCGCAGATCGTTGAAGTCACAGTCGGAGGCCTGGAGACCGTGCACCCAGGGGTGCCCGGGAGCCTGATCGCCGTGCCAGGTGTAGTTCGACCAGGCGCGACCGGCCCGAGCTTTCTCGGGCCCCACTCCACGCACCTGGGCGTCGAGCAGAGCCATCGTGTTGCACAGCCGGTACATGCCGTATTTGCCCAGTACTCCCAGGAGGCCCATGCCGCCGCGCATCTTGAGGGTACGGGTGCCCGCACCGCCCATGGCCTCGACCATCTCGGGCTGATAGCCCTGGTCCAAAAGAAGCTGTTTGCCTTCTTCGCCGCTGTAGCGCTTGGCGATCGCTTCGAGCGCCAGAGCGATCTTTCGGAAGGCCTCCTCCCATGAGATCTGGATGAACTCGTCGTCGCCCCGGCTGTCGAACTTGTACTTCGACTTGAGCTCGGAGGTGAGCGCCGGAAAGCCGGCGTCGGCCCAGGCTTTCCAGCCCCGCCGCACGATCGGATGGCGCAGCCGGTAGGGTCCATAAAGGACCCGGTGAAATGTGTAGCCCTTGGCGCACTGGCGGGGATTCCAGTTGGCGGTCGCGTGGTTGCCGTAGAGGTCGGCGTAGTCCTGGTAGTCGTAGGTCGAGCCACTCCTGACGACGATGCCGTTTCTGACATAGGCGCGAATGCGGCAGGCATGAGTGTCGTTGGGTGAGCACACCCAGTCGAACGTGCCGTCGTAGCGATACTGGTCGTGGTAGATCGCTTCCCAATCGCGGCGGACTTTTCTCGAAAGCGGGTTGTCATCGGGCTCGAGTGGTTCCAAAAAGGTGCAAGCGTTCTGCAACGAGAAGACGGCGGCGCCCACCCCACCCCCCAGAAATTTGACAAAGAGCCGCCGATCGATCGACGGGATCGACGGGTAACCGCGGCCGGTTTCGGTCGTCATAGCGCGAACCTCCTCAACGGGCGAGTACCAGCTCCTGCCAGATGGTCACCGATTTCTTGCCGTCCCGGTCCCCGGCGCTGCCGTCCCACACCGCAAACGCCACCGCTAGCTTGCGACCCGGCCGCAACGACGCGGCGTCCGGGCCGTCGCTCGGCAGCGACCGGCGGAACAACACCCGATAGGAACCGGTGCCGTAGACCCCGGTCGAGCTCACTTTGCGGTCGATGCTCGGCCGGGCACGCAACGTGCCGAAACCCTCAGCGCTTAGATCCTCCACCGAGCTCTTGCCGGTGGGGTCGGAGACCACATTGCCGGCACCCCAACCGGTGACATAGGTGGGATCCGATTCCAACGTCAGGGCGTGGCGCGCCGGCTGCTCCAGCGGCGAACGCAGGAAATTGGGATAGGAGTCGATTCCGAGGTTGGGATACACCTTTTCCAGATCCTGATAGGCCGGCTGGAGATCGGCCTGGCGCTCCGACTTCCACATCCAGATATTCACCTTGCTGCCCAGCTCGCCCATGGCAAAGAAGGGCGGATCGGGCGTCAGGGCGAACTGCACCGCCGCCGCGTCGCGAAAGTCCTGCGGCCGCATCACCGTGTGGTCCCAGGTGGTGTCGGACCACACCAGCAGTATCGCCAGTTCTTCGCCGTCGTGAACCGCTTTGACGGTCAGTTCCTCGGGGCGGTTGCCGCGCCACCACAGCGGCATCAGGTGAAGCGCCACCGGCTCGACCGCGCGCCAGGCGCCCGCGTCCGGATGGGTCGGCAGCTCGGTGACCCGATTGGCCAGCATTCGGTAGCGCTTCATCTCCACCTGCTCGCGCTGCTCGGGGGAAGACATCGACAGCACCAAACGCGTCAAGTGCCAGCCGTCGTCACCATGCAGATAGGGGTTGGACGGCATCGGCGAACCCGGCAGCCCAGCGACAATCCGCCGATAGACATCTTCGGGCTCGGGCACGCCTTTGAACACCCCGGCGGTGAGATCCCGCGGCCGGGTCGGCCGACCCTCGGAATCGATCTGCTCCTGCCGGCCGTCGCCCCGGCCGGTCACCCCGTGGCAAGCGGCGCAGCCCTGGACGTAGAGCTCGCGGGCACGCGCTTCCCCCTCGGGAGTGTCGGCGGGCGGTGCCGGCACCTGGATCACCCCTTTGCCCGTACCGTACTGCTTAATCGGCTCCTCGGCCTCGGGGATCTCGAAGGGGCGCCTCGAAAAAGACTTGATGTAGTGCACCAATCCCCAGCGGTCTTTCTCGGAAAGATGACCCCAGGAAGGCATCGCCGAGCCCGGCATTCCGCGCGAGATCGTCTCGAAAAGATCTTGGTCGGTGGGCACCGTTTCCCAGCTCGAGACCAGGCGGTATTGGCCGCGGGTGAAGTCGCGTGGTTTGGGATAGAGCAGATAGGTCGCCTCGCCGTCGCCGTCACCGGCCACCCCGTGGCAGGCCTTGCAGTGCTTCTCGTAGACCGCCTGACCGCGGCTCAACAAGCTGCGCGAAGCCGCGAGGGTCCGCTCGGGCTCGAGCGAGGCCACGATCTCGCCGGTTGCGAGCGATTCGCTCGACTGCGACCAGGCGACCACCGCCACGCCGAGCAGGGCGGCCAGCCCGGCCAAACCGATCCAGGACCGCCTCCGGTCTTTAGATCGCTTCGATGTGAGGGGAATTCGATTCGCCATGGTAGCTCCCCCGTCCGTGTCCTAAGGGTCGCCTTAAGGTGTCGGCCCAGTCCGGTTCGGGCAATACCTGCGAAGGCGGTGCGCGCACCACCTTTTGAGGTGGGGAACCGGCGGCCTTGCTGCACTATCTCACCGGCGATTGAAGGCGCGGACCTGGAGGCGAGGGTAGAGGAAGGAGAGCAGGTCGGGGCCGCCCGGGTGGCCCAGGACGTGGCCAATGCGGTGGTGCAAGAAGCTCGGCGAACGGGTCGAGGAGAAGTGCCGGGAAGGCCGAGGTACGGATCGCGCTACGGATCGCGACAGCCACTTCCACGAGCGTGGTGAAACTTCAGACAGCTTCAGGAACGACTGAGATGGTGGGTCTCAAATAGTTGGCGGAAGCGCATGGGAATCGAACCCACTGATCCCGTGGCATCCCACGCGACCTAGACGGTTTTGAAGACTGTCGTGATCCAACTGACGACAACTGTCGTCAACTCGTAACCACAGAGAAAGCAGTCGGTTACGAAGTGTTGTCTTGTTGAGTGTTGTTGCCGGGAGTGGTCAGAAGTTGCCTTCTACTGCACCACCAGTGCACCACGCGAGCGGTCCGATTGTGGCTATTT
>JAAENP010000449.1 GCA_024224155.1 bacterium | reverse complement strand
AGAAGCAGACCGGCGCCGACCGACTTTCCTTGGGCGGAGCGCTGGCCGCCAACGTTCACGGGCGCGGGCTGACGCTGGCGCCGCTCGTCGGCGACATCGAGTCGTTCACCCTGATCGATGCGGGCGGCGAGCTCCGGACGTGCAGCCGCACCGAGAATACCGAGCTCTTCCAGCTCGCGGTTGGAGGCTACGGACTGTTCGGCGTCGTGAATTCGATTCGGCTCCGGCTCTCGAAGCGGCGCAAGCTCGAGCGAGTCGTCGAAATGCTCTCGATCGAGGATCTCGTGGCCGGTGTCGAGTCGCGAACCGCAGACGGTTTTCGTAGAGCATTCGCCGGAGGGGATCGCGCGCGCTCGCATGCAGTTCCGAACCCTGATCGACCTGGCGAGAAAGTGGGGCGGCAGCTACTTCCTCACCTACCCCCGTTGGGCCACGCGCGAGCAAGTTGACGACTGCTACCCGCAACTGCTCGAGTTTCTGAAGCACAAACTCGAGTACGACCCCGAAGAGCGCTTCCAGAGCGATTGGTACCGGCACTACAAGGCGATGTACTCGGATCGGCTGTAGAGCAAATCCTCGCGCAACGGTGAGCGGTTCCCGGCGAAAGTTTTGGTACTGTTCTCTTCGGAGTCGGCCGTCGGGCTGCCGGACGGTCCGAGAGCGCCCGAAGGACTGCTCGATCCGTGGAAAGGCAAAAGATCATCGCCGTAGGCGGCGAAGGCAAGATTCTGGAACAGCTCGAAGATCTGTTCAACGAATCGGCGGTTGAGGTCCAGGTTGTTCGGGATCCCCAAGACGCCCTGTCGCTGATCGCCACCTTCCCGCTCGAGTTGGTGCTCGTGGAGCATCCGCTGGCGGACGCTTCGATCGCCGAGTTCATCGCCGAGGTTCGAGAAAAGGCCTCCGGTGATCCCGATGTCGTGATCGTGAGCGACGAGGCGGCGCTCACCGAATTGCTCGAGTCCGTCGGTGATCGCGCTCCGGTGATCAGCTGCGGCGAGCCAGCCAGCTTTCGAGCGCGGGTCGCGGCCCACCTCCAGAGCTGGCCCGAGCGGCCGAAGCGGCTGATGGTGAGGATGCAGGTGAAGGTCGGAGAAGCCGGGGTTGATCGACTGGCACAGACCGAGAACCTCTCCGAGGCGGGCGTGCTGATCCGGACGAAGAACCGGATTCCGGTGGGCAGCGAAGTCGATCTCGAGTTGAGCTTGCCGGAGAGAACCGGCGCGATCCGGGTGAGCGGCAGGGTCGTGCGCCACGCGGAAGCCGGTCGTGGTGGGGTGCACGGGTTGGGCATCGCGTTTACGCGACTCGACAACGAGGCGGCCGAGCGGCTTCACGAGTACCTCGAGCACAGTTTGGCCCGGGCCTTGGCCTGAGGGGCGACGGATGCTCCCGCGTCTGCGCCGGTGGCTTCTCATCGCTCTGTCGGTCCTCGTTGCAGCTCCCGGGGTCGCCGAGCTCTCTCGCGAGGAACAAGAGATCGTCGCTTGGATCGAAACGCACAACGGCGAGGCGCTCGAGCTTCTCGAGCGCGTGGTCGACATCAATAGCGGCACGATGAACTTTGCGGGTGTGCGCGAGGTGGGTGAGATCTTCGCGGCCGAGCTCGAGGATCTGGGTTTCCAGACCGAGTGGCTCGACGGCGTCTCGTTCGGCCGAGCCGGCCATCTGATCGCCCGCTGGTCCGTCCGGCAGTCGGCCCAACCGCCGGATAACCGCGGCGTCGAGCGGATCCACTTCCTCCTGATCGGCCACCTAGACACCGTCTTCGAGCAGGATAGCCCGTTTCAGAGTTACGAGCTTTTGGACGGCAACCGAGCCAGCGGTCCGGGCACGACGGACATGAAGGGCGGCGACGTGGTCCTGATTCAAGCCTTGCGGGCGCTCGAAGCGATCGGAGCGCTCGACGAAGTGGACGTAACGGTCGTGATGACCGGCGACGAGGAGCGCTCGGGCCGGCCACTCGAGGCCGCGCGAGCGGTACTCGTCGATTCCGCCAAGGTCGCGGACGTCGCGATCGGCTTCGAGGACGGTGACGGCGACCCGGAAACCGCCGTGATCTCGCGGCGCGGATCGGGCAGCTGGACGCTGACCGTCAAAGCGAAGCCCGCTCATTCGTCGCAGATCTTCCAACCGAAGGTCGGTGCGGGCGCGATCTACGAGGCGGCGCGAATTCTCACGGCTTTTCGAGAAGATCTTCGGAGTGAAGAGAACCTCACTTGCAATCCGGGAGTCATCCTGGGCGGCACCGACGTCGAGTTCGATGCCGGCGAGGCTCGAGGCGGGGCTTTCGGCAAGAACAACGTCATTGCCGAGCATGCCGTGGTGACCGGTGACCTCCGGGCCACTTCGCCGGCTCAGTACGAGCGAGCGACCCGGCGGATGCGCGAGATCGTGGCCCACAACCTGCCGCACGCCCAGACCGAGCTGACCTTTTCGCCTTCTTATCCGCCGATGGGAGCCAGCGACGGTAACCGGCGCCTGCTGGCTCTCTATGACGAAGTCAGCCGCGATCTCGGCTACGGCCCGGTGCAGGCGGTCAATCCTCGCAACGCGGGGGCGGCGGACGTCTCCTTTGCGGCCGAGTACGTGGAGATGGCACTGGACGGCGTCGGCTTGATGGGGGAGGGGGGGCACACGGTCGACGAGGTCGCCGATCTGTCAACCTTGCCCATGCAGGTGCAGCGGGCCGCGGTGCTGATGCTCAGGCTGGCGCGTCGACGGCGGTGACGGGTTCCAGCCGCTCGCTGGGCCACCCGGCAACGACCTTTGCCGCGGCTAGAGCCGCCGAGCCAGACGCTTGAACAGGTGCAACGAGTCGTCGAGTCCGCCTGGGCGGTTGCGCTCGGGCCACAGCTCGGCCCGGCGATCCGCGAGCTCGGCGCACTGGGCCGCGAGAGTGGTGCGAGTCTCGGTCGGAAAGCCGGTCAGGTCGGAGAACGGTGAGTCGAGCCGAGCCTCGCCGACCGCGCACGCTAGCTGGAGTGTGTCGGCGACCCAGTTGAGCTCGCTGCGGGTCCGGCGCCCCTCGATGCTCTGGGTGTCGGCGCGGGCGGCTTTGGCGGCCGCACTACGGATCGTCCGGCGCGCTTTGGCCAGTCCTTCCCGAGAGAGGCCTCGATAGCGAGGATTCTCGAGGCCGTCATCGGGCGACATCAGCAGATGAAAGAACGCGGTTCCGTTCTTCTGCGTTGCACCCGTTAGGGTGTAGGCATCCGCAAGATCGAGCGCCGCCTCGCCCAGGCCGCAGCCCGGCGAGTCGAGCAGCCACCGATCGATTGCCCGAGCCCAATCACCCGCGTCGCGTCGCTTGGCTTCGGTTCGGTGCCAGGCAAAGGCAGCTCCGGCGGCGAAGCCGAGATAGCTGGCAGAAAGAGGCTGCAGGTGGCCGCGATCGCCCCAGTCGGTCACCAGATAGCCGGCCGCGCCGGTGGCAACCCCCGCGGCCGCCGCCTCGGTCAGGTTGATCAGCGCGTTTCTTCCCCTCCCGGCGAAGCTGGACCAGCTGCTCGTGCCGGGGCAGACGTAGACTTCGCAGTCGGTGGCTGCGAGCAAAGCGCTGTCCTCGCGAAACGGGTGCCCCGCCTCGTAGCCCCACTCGCAGAGGATGACGTCGTCGGGGATCATGGGTAGGAGCGCGCGATGCTCGATCAGCATGTCGGCCCAGATCTGAACCCGCCGGTTGTGCTCGGCTGCGAGCCCGCGCACGGACTCCAGGAATTGGAGATACACGCGGTCGAGCCCGTTCTCTGTGCAGGCCCGTCTCGATCGGCCCCGGCCGATCTCGAAGGTCTCGTCGAAACCGACGTGAAACCGACCGCTGGTGAAATTCGGCAGGAGCTTGCCGTAGAGGTCGCGCAGCAGATCCACGCTCGCGGGATCGGTTGGGCAGAGGCTGAACGGTTCGACCTCGTCACTGAAGGCATGTTGGACCCCTTCGGGACACTCGGCGAGGTCGCGGTAGCGCGCGTGGGTCAGCCAGCGGTGGAAATGCCCGAAGCTGTTCTGATTCGGCACCAGCTCGACGCAGCGCAGGCGGCAGTAGCCGTCCAGTTGCTGGACGTCTTCGGCAGTCAGAGGACTTGCGTCCCTCCAGACCGCCGCGTGCCCCGGATACGCGAAGGTGTGCTCCATGTAGAGCTGGAGCTCGTTGTATTTGAGCTCTGCCAGTAGGTCCACGAGCCGCAAGAGCGACTCCATCTTGGGCACCTTGTTGCGGCTGATATCGAGCAGCACTCCGCGGCGCGCGAAATCGGGCCGGTCTCGAATCGCCACGGCCGGGACCGAGGCTCCTTCGCCGGCCCAATCGTGAAGAGAAAGCCACTGGCGCAGAGTGACGGCTCCGTAGAACAGCCCGCGGCGCCCCGAGGCCGCGATCCGAACGCCGACCGGCTCGATTTCGAGCTCGTAGCCTTCCCCTGGGAGGCTCTCGACCAGATCGAGCCGGATCTCGAGCGCGGAGCTTTCCGACGGACTCTCGCCGGCCGGCAGTGCGCCACAGCGGTCGATGAGGTAGTCCATCGCCGGCCGGACTAGCGCCGCGGGTAGCCTGTCGGTGGCGAAATGGAATTGCCTCGCCTGGATGAGACCCTCGCGCGTGCGAATCGTCTGCGGACCGGGCAGTAGAAGATCGAGTCGATCAGACACCGAGTTTTACTGGGACGCTCGAACCGAGCCGATCGGTGGCAGATTCTCGGCGACCGCGGACCGGGTCTCGCCGCCGTCGCGCGATCCGAAGACGGTGCCGGACTCGGCTCCGAAGTACAGGCCCAGCGGGTCGCCGCCGTCATGACAAAAGGCTTGGCGGAGAACGGTCAGGTAGGCGTCTTGCTGCGGCAGGCCCTGGGTCTTCGGCTGCCAGCTGGCGCCGCGGTCGCGGGTCTCGAAAACGCGGACTCCGCCCTCCGGGGTGACCCTGTCGACGTCGGCTACCAGCGGAATCACGTAGGCACGGTTCGGGTCTCTGGGGTCGACCACAATCGGAAAGCCGAAATCCGCGGGGAGGCCGCGGCCGTTTCCCTGGGCTTGGAGCCCAGCAATGTCCTGCCAGCTGTGCCCGGCGTCATCGGAGCGATAGACACCGCCGTGAAACTGCATGTAGAAGGTGTCGGGCTCGACGGGCGACTGCTCGAGCTTGTGAACGCAGTGCATGAGCGTGTCGACCCGAGCTTCCTCGGGAAGGTAGCGGGGGACAAGGCCCTCCGAGTATCGTGACCAGCTTTCGCCGCCGTCTTCGGTCTGCCAAACGCCGACGGCCGAGATCGCCAGCGTGAGCCGCTGCGCGTCGTCGGGCCACTGGCAAATCGAATGGAGGCAGAGTCCGCCGAGGCCGCCTTCCCAGTCGGGTCGTGTCGGGTGATCCCAGAGACCCCGGTTGAGCTCCCAAGTGCGCCCGGAGTCCTCGCTCTTGAAAAGCGCGGCCGGCGCCACGCCCGCCCATAGCACGCCCTCCTCGACGCCCGGCTTGATCACCCAGACCCGGTTCACCGACGCGTCGGTGCCTTCCGGGAATACCGGTCCGTCCGCCTGCTCCCACTCTCCGACGGGATCCTCGGCGAGGTAGACATGGGGACCGAACTGGCCGTGCGTAACCGAGGCGTAGTAGAGACCGGTTCTCGGATCGCGCGTCGCGTATTCGACCACCTGGCCGGGGAACTGGCGGCTGACGGTCTCCATGCCGCGCCCGCGGGGACCGCGCAGGACAATCAGCCCCTTCTTGGTTCCGACCAGAACTTCACCGGTTTCTTCCAGATCGGCACCCCCTCCGGAAATAGCCTGAATTACGTAGATCTCCTCTTCGGCCGCCAACGTTCGATCCAGAGTCGCCTTGGTGTCGCCCACGAACACGTTGACGTGCCGGCGAATGCGGCCGCGGTCGTCCAGGACCCAGCCCTTGAGGCCCGGGTAGTCGCGCTCCAGGGCCAGCAGGCATTCACCGACGGTCGAGCCGGTCGCTGCGATGCGATCTCGACCCGCAGCACGACTCGTGAGAGGCGTCGGTAGGATGATTACCGGCACGGTACCCGACTATGCCGCGTGCGTCACGACGACGCAAGTTGGGGTACTCTTGAGGGCTATATGAGCGAGCTAGTACTCATCGTCGACGACGAGCCGGGCATCCTCACGGCCCTGTCCGGGGTGCTTTCGGACGAGGGCTTCGACACCCTTTGCACCGAGAGCGGAGAAGAGGCGCTCGAGCTCTATCGGGACCGGAAGCCCGACGTCGTCTTCCTCGACATTTGGCTCCCGGACCGGGATGGGCTGGAAACGCTGCAGGCGCTGCGTGAGAGTGACCCGACGGCGGCGGTGATCATGATGTCGGGACACGGCACGACCTCGACGGCGGTCAAGGCGCTCAAGATGGGGGCCTTCGACTACGTCGAGAAGCCGCTCTCCTACAGCCAGGCGGTAGATAGCGTCCAAGGCGCCATCGCCTACCGCCGCAATGTGTCCGTTAGCGGGCCGCTCCTGGCGTCGGCGGTCCGGTCGGAAGATCGGCTTGCCGCCGATTTCGAGTTCAAACCACCGGAGGTACCCTTACTCCGGGCTTCGGAGATTCCCCAGAGAACCATCGCCCAGAGCACCGTCCTCTACGGCCTGGGCTTGCATTCCGGCTTCCGGACCGGGATGGTGATTCAGCCGTTGCCCCCGAACTCCGGCATTCACTTCCTGACGCTACCGACGAATACGCACGTTCCGGGCTTTGTCGGCGTTGTCGCCGAGACTTCCTACGCAACCACGCTGGAGACCGAAGGCGTCGGCATCAAGACGGTCGAGCACTTTCTTTCGGCGTGCCATGCCTACGGCGTGACCAACGCCTTGGTCAAGGTGCATGGTGAGCTTCCGGTGCTCGACGGCTCGGCCATCGAGTTCTGCAAGACCCTGGCCGAAGTGGGCGTCGTCGATCAGGATGAGCCGCGCAAGGAGATCGTCATCGATCGTGAGTATCGGGTGAGCGGCAGCGGCGAGCAGAGCCTGACGCTCGAGCCCGCGGACGAGTTCGGGGTATCCTACCTACTCGACTATCCTCCGCCGGTTGGTCGACAGAGCTACCAGTACGGTCCGTTGAAGCCGGCGAGCTACGTCGGTGAGATCGCTCCGGCGCGAACCTTCGGCTTCGTCAAGGACCTCGACATGATGAACGAATTGGGGCTCGGCACCGGCGGCCGTCTGGACAACTGCATCCTGGTCGGCGAGGACGACATCATCAACACCGACCTGCGATTCCCGGACGAGTTCGTACGCCACAAGATCCTGGACGTGATCGGCGATCTCTACCTGCTCGGCTACCCGATGCGAGGCAAGGTCACCGCCAGCCTGACCGGGCATCGCGACAACATCGCGATCCTGCGCAAGATCCTGGAAGACAACGCATAGGCTGCTGGCGTGGTCGAAGGCATCGACACCCGGCCGGAGGGTTCGGCGGCTCAGTTCACCCACGAGAGCATTCTTCGGGACTACCGCATTGCCTGTCGGAGTCGGGAGGCGAGCTTGCTCGGGCGGCGCGAGGTGTTCAGCGGCAAGGCGAAGTTCGGCATCTTCGGTGACGGCAAAGAGGTGGCCCAGCTGGCGCTGGCGCGGGCCTGCCGGCCCGGAGATATCCGCTCCGGCTACTACCGCGATCAGACCCTGCTCATGGCTCTGGGTCTTCTGAGCGTGGAGGAGCTCTTCGCTCAGCTCTATGCCGATCCGGATCCGGAGCGCGAGCCGTGCTCCGCCGGCCGGCAGATGACCGCCCATTTCGCGACCCACTTTCTGGATGGCCAAGGTAGTTGGAAGAACCTCCTCGCAGAGGTTCAGTCCTCGGCCGACGCTTCGCCGACCGGATCACAGATGCCGCGATTGGTGGGTCTGGCCTACGCCTCACGTCTTTACCGCCAGCTCGGGGGTCTTTCGGATCTCTCGGGGTTTTCCGAGAACGGCAACGAGATTGCTGTCGGCACGATTGGCAACGCGACCTGCGCCGAGGGTATTTTCTGGGAGTCGATCAACGCCGCCGGTGTGCTCCGGGCGCCTATGCTGCTCTCGATCTGGGACGACGGCTACGGCATCTCGGTGCCCAACGAGTACCAGGTCACCAAGGGCGACATGACCGAGCTGTTGCGCGGCTTCCGGAGAGCACCGGGCGAAGACGCCGGTTTCGACATCTATACGGCCAAGGGCTGGGACTATCCCGGCCTCTGTGAGACGTATCTCAATGCGGCCGAGATCGTCCGACTCGAGCATGTGCCCGCGATCGTGCACGTGCGCGAGATGACCCAACCTCAGGGACATTCGACCTCGGGCAGCCACGAACGCTATAAGTCGGCCGAGCGACTTGCCTGGGAAGAGGAGTTCGACTGCATCCGACAGATGAGGCTGTGGATGATCGCGCAAGGGTTTGCCAATGAACGGGAGTTGGCGGACGTTGAGGAGGAAGAGAAGAGCTCGGTTCGAGAAGGCCAGCGCTCCGCCTGGGAGAAGTTCCGGGCCTCGGTCGACATCGACCGGCAGGTTTTCGATTCCCGGGTTTCACAGCTGGCGAGCACTTCGCGCCACACCGACGAGATTCGCGCGGTCGAGCGCCGGCTGGATCGCCTGCCTCACGCTCTGCGGCGCGAGTTGATGTCGGCGGCGACCGAGCTGCTGATCCTGACTCGTGACGAAAGCCTCCCGGAGCGCGATGAGCTCGCCCAGTGGCAGCGGCAGCAGCTCGACGTCAACCACGAGCGCTATGGCTCCCACCTCCACAGCGGCACGGCGGCATCGGCTCTGGCGGTTGCCGTGGTCCCCGCGGAATACGAGTCCGGTTCAGAAGCCACTCCGGAAAGTCTGCGCGGCTTCGAGATTCTGAACGCTTGCTTCGACCGGGCTCTCGAGCGGTATCCCAATCTCGTCGCCTTCGGCGAGGATGTCGGTCGGCTCGGCGACGTCAACCAGGGCATGTCCGGCCTCCAAGAGAAGTACGGCGAGCTGCGAGTGTCGGACACGGGCATCCGTGAGGCCACGATTCTCGGCCAGGCCATCGGTCTCGCGATGCGCGGCATCCGGCCGATCGCCGAGATCCAGTACCTGGACTATCTGCTCTACGCGCTTCAGATCATGTCGGACGATCTGGCGACGCTGCGCTGGCGCACCCGGGGAGGGCAGTGCGCTCCGGTCATCGTCCGAACCCGCGGCCACCGCCTCGAGGGCGTCTGGCATTCGGGCTCAGAGATGGGCGGCATCCTCAACCTGATTCGGGGCATGTACCTGTGTGTGCCGCGCAACATGACCCAGGCCGCGGGCATGTACAACACCTTGCTCCAGTCCGACGATCCGGCGGTGGTGGTCGAGGTATTGAACGCCTATCGGGCCAAGGAGCCGATGCCCACCAATATCGGTGAGTTCACGGTGCCGTTGGGTGTTCCGCAGGTCCTCCGCGAGGGTTCGGACGTTACCCTCGTGACCTACGGCGCCTGCTGCAAGATTGCGCTCGCGGCGGCCGATCTTCTGGCGACCACCGGCACCGAGGTCGAGGTTGTGGACGCCCAGACTCTGCTTCCGTTCGACGGCGAATCCCGCATTCTCGAGTCGATCAAGAAAACCAGTCGCGTCGTCTTTGTCGACGAGGACGTCCCGGGCGGCGCCACCGCCTACATGATGCAGAAGGTCCTGGTGGAGCAGGAGGCCTTTCAGTGGCTCGACGCCGAGCCGCTCACCATCAGCGCCAAGGCCCACCGGCCGCCCTACGGCTCCGACGGCGACTACTTCACCAAGCCCAATCGCGAGCAGATCTTCCACGCGGTCTACGATCTGATGCACCGATCGGATCCGGCGCGGTATCCCGAAATTCGGTAGCCGCCTCCTGATTGGCCGGCCTTCCAGCCGCCCAGTCGGCGCTGTGGGTGAAGGGCCGGCCGCGTACCTCCCTTTACAACCGAAGGCTGGCGGCTATCCTTACATGAACCCGAGCTGGAGCTTCGCCGCCTCGGTCATCATGTTCTGATTCCAGGGTGGATCGAGCACGACCTCGACGTCGACCAGATCGACCTCGGGGAGGTCCTCGATACGGTTCTTTACATCGGCGGCCAGAACCGGACCCATGCCGCAGCCGGGCGCGGTCAGCGTCATCTTGATGGTGACATAGAAGCGATCCGATCCTTTGTCGTGTAGCTGGCAGTCGTAGACCAGGCCCAGGTCGACGATATTGACCGGGATCTCGGGGTCGTAGCACTTCTTCATCTGGGCCCAGACGCGATCTTCGAGCGAGCCCTCCCGGAGCTCGGCGCTGTGGTCCTTGGGCGGCTCCTTGCCTATAGCGTCGGCGTTCTTCTCGTCAATGCGGAACATCGCCCCGCGATCGGTCATCACGGTGAAGCTGCCGCCGAGCTCCTGGGTGATCCAGACTTGCTCACCCTCCGGAATCATCACATCGATTCCATCCGGGATCTGGATGGCCGGGACCTCGCGGGCGATTGTGGTGCGTTCGTGCGACATCCGTCCTCCTGGAGGAGGGAGTATACGTCCACCAGCGAGATGGTGACTGAGCGACCGGGGACACCATTCGTTGGTGTCCCCGAGGTTTTTCCTAATTCCTTGTCAGAAAAAAGGGCTCAGCGGAAATACTAGTAGATGCTGGTTGATCGCGAAGGGTGGTGCCGGGAGGTCCCGTTCCCGGTTGGCTGAAACATCTGGTCTACCCTTGTGAGAAGGGAAGTAAGGTTAGATGAATCAATGCGTGGTTGAGCTTCTCTCTCTGACGAGAGGGATGGGAAATGGTTTTGGTGGGCGGAACCTCCCGTTTGGCACCATAAAGTAGAGCCGGAATTCGCTGTCCGGCTTCGAGTACTCTACCTGAGTCCGCCTGGGGAACGCAAAGTTATTCATGGTGGTGCATGCCGCCCATGTCTTTGTAATACCTGAAGAAAAGCGCATGTCTTCGTGGCCGGCCTCGTTCTTCGACCCGGTGATAGGGTCGCCCGCATGCTGCGGAAGTCCGTGTGCGCCTTTCTCGGCTTTTCGGGACTCCTGGGGCTCGGTTGCAGTTTCGATTCTCGTGAGGAAACGTCGGAGGACATGAGCGATCGAGCTGAGGAGCTGGCCCGCGAGTTCCTGCTCGTGGATACCCACATCGACGTGCCCTATCGGCTGGCCGAGGGCGGCGATGAAGACATTTCGCAACGCACGGAGGGCGGCGATTTCGACCACCCCCGCGCCATCGCCGGCGGTCTGAATGTCGCCTTTATGTCGATCTATGTTCCGGCCGACTTCCAGGAGAGCGGAGGCGCCAAGGATCACGCGGACAGCCTCATAGACATGGTCGAGGGTTTCGAAAAGCGCTGGCCGGACAAGTTTCGGGTCGTGCGGGATACGGAGGCCATCACCGGGATCGGAGATGGCGTCTTGGGCTTGGCTCTCGGTATGGAGAACGGCGAACCGATCGAGGGCGATCTGGACAACCTACGCCACTTCTACGATCGCGGCATTCGCTACATCACCTTGACGCACTCCGAGAACAACCACATCAGCGATTCCTCCTACGCCAAAGAGAAGAAATGGGATGGACTGAGCCCTTTCGGCCGGGAGGTTGTGAGCGGGATGAACCGGCTCGGCGTCATGATCGACGTGTCACACCTTTCGGATGCGGCCGCCGAACAGGTGCTGGAGCTGAGCGCGATACCCGTGATCGCTTCGCATTCTTCGGCGCGCAAGTTCACCCCGGGTTTCGAGCGCAATATGAGCGACGAGTTGATCGTCAAGCTGGCCGAGCACGGCGGCGTGATCCAGATCAACTTCGGCTCGACGTTTCTGACCGAGGAAGCGAACCGGATAGGGCTTGCCACCTGGGCGGCCGCCGAGACCTACGCCGAGGAGAACGGCCTGGATTCGGATGGGCCCGAGATGGAAGAGTGGATGAAGGAGTACCGCAAGACCAACCCGATGCCGCTGGCGGATCTGGGCGACGTGGTCGATCACATCGAGCACGTGATCGAGATCGCGGGAATAGACCACGTCGGGCTGGGCTCAGACTTCGACGGCGTGGGGCCGACGCTGCCCGAGGGGTTGAAGGATGTTTCCCAGTTTCCGAATCTGATTCGGGCACTTCTCGAACGGGGACACTCGGAAGACGACATTCGCAAGATCTGCGGCGAAAACCTGATGCGGGTATGGCGCGCGGTGGAAGCCGGCGCCGAGACCGCATCGGTCTAAGGACGCGACACCGGCTCAGGTCTGGGGCGCCTTTGCCTGGACGTTCCGGCACCGGCTCCGACCCCGCTCGCGCGAGGCCTTTCGGCTTGTGCGGTCCGACGGGCCATCGCGTGAGGACTGCCGTCCGGCATTGGTCCTCACGCTTCTCGCACTTTGCCTAGATTGCTCAGTAGCGGCCGGTTCCGTGACTTTCAGGCCAAGGTGTCCCTGGACCGACCAAGCCCGGGCGGCAGATCCTCACGCGGCGGCTCTGGCGTGCTACGCGGTCTTCTCTTCCACGTACGGCTCTCGCAAGTTCACCGGCTTGCCCCGAACCTTCTTGAGCCTCAAGTTCAGCATCTCGACGAACACCGAAAAACCCATGGCGAAATAGATGTAGCCCTTGGGGATGTGGAAATGGAGTCCGTCGGCGACCAATGCGGTGCCGATCAGCAAGAGAAAGCTCAGTGCGAGCATCTTGACGGTCGGATGCCCCTCGACAAAATCGGCGATGGCCTTGGCGAACACCATCATCACACCGACGGCGATGACCACGGCGGCGACCATCACCTCGATGCGCTTGGCCATCCCAACCGCGGTGATCACCGAGTCGAGTGAGAAGACGATGTCGAGCAGCATGATCTGGAAGATCACCGACCCGAAGGAGGCAGCCGCGGCTGCGGATTTCTCGCCTTCGACGCCCTCGAGCTTCTGGTGGATCTCGTGTGTGGCCTTGGCAAGCAAGAAGAGCCCGCCGATCAGGAGGATGAGATCACGCCCCGAGACGCCCTGCCCGAACACAGCGAAAACCGGCTCGGTCAATCGGATGACCCACGCCAGCGAGAACAGCAGCAGGATCCTCATACCCATGGCGGCGGCGAGGCCCAGGGTGCGCCCCTTGCCGCGCTGCTCGAGGGGGAGCTTGCCGGTCAGGATCGAGATAAAGATGATGTTGTCGACACCCAGTACGATCTCGAGCGCGGTCAGCGTGACCAGTGCGATCCAGGCTTCCGGCTCGAACAACCACTCCATTGCTTCCTCCCTGCTTCGGTGCTGAGAAGCGCCGCGCGTGATTCGCGCAGCTTTCTGCCTACCCCCCGGGGTAGTTTTTCGACTAACCCCGGACGAGTTTCCGACCTAGCCGTGCGTGCTTGTCAAATGTTAGTACGACGCATAACCTAGCCGCCAGTGAGAGGCCTAAGTCAACGACTCGGACGTCTGGTCGTCATTGCGGGAGCTGTATCGCTTGCGGTTCTGCACGTTGCCGTCCTGTTTCGCCGAGTCGCCGACGGGACCCTGCTCAGGCCCTTGGTCGTTGCTCAATGGCTGGTCGCATTCGGGTTGCTCGCGGTCGTCGGCGCACTCCATCGCCGAGGTGTAAGCATCTTGCGCGGTCGCCCCGCGGCGGCTTTCTGGATTGTCGTTGCGCTGATGCACGGCATTGTCGCTCTGCCGGGCGGCCCCGGATTCGTCGGAGTTCTCAACGCGGTTCCGGTTACGGACACGGTCCCGATGGGGTTCGGTCTGCTGGCCGGCGCTCTTGCGCTCCTGGCCGGGTTTCTCGCCTCCAGAGCCAGCTCGGTACCCGAACGTTTCGGTTTCCACCGGGCATGGAGCGCTCCGCGGCCGGTATCGCGCCCGCTGAGTGCCTCGGCAGCCCGGGCGCCGCCCGCCTGATCTTCCCTGCATTCTGATGCGCGAGCTCCGTGTTGATCACGGGGCAAGGCGATGCGTGAGCGCCGATCGGCGTCGAAGCGCGTCAAGACGAAGATCCAATCGGAGCCAAAGAGGAAGATGCCCGGACCCGAAATCGATTCCACCCTTCACCTGCTGGTGCTGCGCTTGCCGGCTCTGACGACCGTCTGCGCCGTATGGTTTTGCTGGGAGCTTTTCGCTCGCTATCGGCAGAAGGGTGGCGGCCCGCATCTCCTGTGGTGGGGTATCGGCATGGCGACCTACGGTGTCGGCACGCTCACCGAGGCACTCACGTCTTTCGTCGGCTGGCAGCCGCTGGTGTTCCGCTTCTGGTATGTCGCGGGCGCCTTTCTGGGTGGCTACCCCCTGGCGCAGGGCTCGATCTATCTCTTGATGAAGCGCCGTTTCGCCGACTGGTCGGCCTGGATCGTGTGCAGCTTGATCGCCATCGCTTCAGTGCTGGTTTTTCTTACTCCTCTCGACATCGGCCTGGCCGAGCCTCACCGGCTCTCCGGCCGAGTCATCGAGTGGACCTGGATTCGGGCGATCAGCCCGTTCTTCAATCTCTATGCGGTGCTGTTTCTCGTGGGCGGCGCGATCGTCTCGGCGATGCGCTTCCGAGCCAGCCCGAATCTCCGTCACCGTTACGTGGGCAATATCCTGATCGCCGTGGGCGCGATCCTGCCAGGCATTGGTGGGGCCATGACGCGCGCCGGCTATGTGGAGGTGCTCTACGTAACCGAGTTGACGGGTCTACTTCTGATTTACGCCGGGTACCGGTTGAACGTGTCGAAGAAGGCCGTTCTGCAACCGGTAGCCCAAGGCGCTAGTTGAAAGGTTCTTGAAATGAGAAGGAAAGTAATTGTGTACAGCAGGCGCCACATGAGCGCCTTCCTGGCTGCCATTCTTTTGGTTGCGGGTCTTTCGGTCGCTCTGGGCGCGGCCCAGGCGGCGGTGGATGCAGACGCGGCCGAAGCCAATGGCTCCGAGGAGATCACTCGGGGCTACTTCAGGGGCGAAACGACGGTAACCGCCACCGGAACCGAATCCGAGTCCTTCGAGATCGCGACCCCGGTGACGGTGCTGACTCGTGAGCGGATCGAACGCGAGGCGCCTGCCAACGCGTCGGACCTGCTGCGTTTCGAGCCCGGTGTGGACGTCAACGGCGTTGGCCCGAATCAGTCGCGTCCGGTTATTCGCGGACAGCGCGGCCTGCGCGTTCTCTTTCTGGAGAACGGCCTACGCATGAATAACGCCCGGCGCCAGACGGATTTCGGTGAGATCCCGGCGCTCGTGGACCTCGAGAGCGTGGAGACGGTCGAGGTGGTCCGAGGCCCGGCCTCGGTTCTCTACGGCAGCGACGCTATAGGTGGTGTCCTCAACCTGCTCACCAAGAGACCGCTGTTGTCCGGCGGCGGCGGCATGGCCGGCTCGGTGGTGGCGCGCTACGGCTCGGCTGGGGATGCGACTCGCCTGGAGGCATCGCTCATGCGCCAGTCCGACCGCAACTCGTTCCGGCTTGGGGGCTCGATTCGAGACGCCAGTGACTATGAGGCGCCGAGCGGAAGCTACGGTGAGATCGATCTCGCCGCCGACGTGGACGTCATCGACACCGGCCTCGAGGACAACAGCGTTTTCGCGGTCTTCTCCAGAGCCCTGACCGACAGCCAGGAGTTCTTCGCGCGCTGGAACCGCTACCGCGCCAAGAACAGCGGGTTCGGTTTCGTCGAGCCGGATCTCCTCGGGGACGAGGAGGACTTCCGCATCCGGATCATGTACCCGTTTCAGGACTTCGATCGGTTTACCTTCGGCTACCAGGGCTCCGCGCTCGACACGACCATCGCGGACTCCATCGAGGTGCAGACCTACTTCCAAGACAACGAGCGCGAGCTCGCCAATGACATCGATATCAACATCGGCCCGATCGCTCCCGTTCCGGGCTTCCCGGATTCGAGCGTCGAGGCCGACACTCAGAACCTCACCAACCTCGAGAGCTACGGGTTGCGGGCCGAGACCATCAAGGCGGTCAACGACAAGCATCTCGTGACCTACGGCCTCGAGTGGTGGACCGATGATTCCGTCAACACCGACCGTTCGGTGACCACGACCACGATTCGTTTTCCGGGGCCGCCGTTCGAAGTCCAGGATGTGTTGATCGACGAGATAGCGAATGCGCCCAATGCCGAGAATGAAAGCCTGGGGCTGTTCGCGCAGGGTGAGCTGGCGTTGGCGGATCGTGCCACCGTGACCTTGGGGGCTCGCTACCAAACGGTCGAGACCCAAGCGAATCCGACCCCGGACTGGGACGTCTCCGGCCTGAATTTCGAGGACGACAGTCTGGTCGGAGCGCTGAACTTCATCTACCGGTTGTCGGATCAGTGGCGGGTGTCGGCTTCGTACGCTTCGGCCTTCCGGGCTCCCAACATCGTCGAGCGCCTGTTCAACGGGCTGACGCCCGAAGGCTCGGGGTTTCAAGTCCTCAACCCGGATCTGACCTCTGAGGAGAGCGACAACATCGATTTCGGCATCAAGTTCCGCAACAAGAAAGCACTGGTCGAGCTGTTCGCGTTTCGCAACGACATCAACGACGGCGTCATTCAGTACTTCTTCAGCCCGGCCGAGATCGCCACGCTTCCGCAGGCCACGCAGGACGAGATTCGAGACACCGGTGTTCGCTTTGTGGTCCAGCAGCGCAACATCGATCGCCTGCGATACGAAGGCCTCGAGCTGCGAGTTGACGTGCGACCCAACGACAGCTGGTTCGTGGGCGGAAACTTCACTCATCTCGATGGCGAGCGCCGCGACAGCACCAATCCGCCGACCGGCGATACCGTTACCGACAAGCTCAACTTCTACACACGCTGGGTGCCGGCGGGCAGCGACTACTGGCTCGAGTATCGGTTCCGCCACAATGGCGACGAACGGGCCAACCTGGATCCGGGCGAGCCGATTCCTCCGGTGGGCGAGATTCTGCCCTCGTTCTCGGTCCACAGCCTGAGCGGTGGCTGGACCTTCAAGTCGGGCTCGGCGGGCCAGCACGAGCTGGGTCTGATTCTGGACAACCTGACCGACGAGCTCTACGCGGAGTTCTCCAACGCCACCTTCTTCCGGCCTCAGCCGACGAGGAACGCGACCCTGACCTACCGGCTCAGGTACTAGGACCTGTTCATGTCGTCGTCGGGGGGGGGGCTCCGGCCCCCCTTCCTCTATGTGTGCGAAGACGGATCGACCGTCTTGCATACGGATAGGCAGACCCCGACATGCCGAATAGGGCTTCGCGCCACCTCGAGGGAGGGTGACATCGGCGTCGCCACGGGATACCGTCTCCCTGCCGTTCGAGGGCCTCAAGAGAATGACCACAGCAGCCGACACGACACCCCCCAGCGTACGGACCTCAGGGCTCGGCAAGCGCTTCGGGCACAAATGGGCCTTGGCGCACGTCGATCTCGAGGTCGGGGCCGGTGAGGGGTTGCTGGTCGTGGGCGACAACGGTTCGGGCAAGTCGACTCTGTTGAGGCTTCTTGCCGGGCTCCTTTTGCCGACACTGGGCACGGTCGAGATTTTCGGGGCTTCCCCTCAGGACCCCGGTAGCGGCGCCCGCTCCCTGCTGAGCCTGGTGGGACACCAGGGCAACCTCTACGAGGCGCTGACGCCGTTCGAGACGCTGGAGTTTTGGAACCGGCTCGATGGCGGCCACAAATCCGTCAGGGACCTCGAGGCTCTCCTCCGAGAGGCGGGACTGTCGAAGGACCGCGATACCCGGGTCAACGGGTTTTCGGCCGGCATGCGCAAGAGACTGAGCATCAGCCGCCTCCACCTGGAGAACCCCAAGGTTGTTCTGCTCGATGAGCCGTTTTCAGCGCTCGACGAGACCGGCCGCAACTGGCTTCTGGGCACCCTCGCGCGTCTGCGTGAATGCGGTGCCACCCTCATCGTCGCCTCGCACGACCCCCAGCGGGCCATACCGCTATGCAATCGCGCGATTCGCGTGGATCAGGGCCAGGTCATCTGGCAGGGCGCCGTGGGCGACATGGAGCTGCCCCGATGAGTGCCCTGCAGCAGACCCTCTATGTAGTCCGCAAGGACCTTCTCCTGGGCTGGCGAGGCCGCACGCGGACCCTGGCGGTGGCGCTGTTCGGGATGGTCGCTCTGGTTCTGTTCTCGTTCGCGGTCGCCGCTGACGGGGAGGTCGGAGTCTCGGCCGCGGCCGGATTCCTGATCGTGGCGCTGCTGCTGAGCTCGATTCTCTCGCTCGAGGAGAGTTTTCGACTCGAGGCCGAAGATCGTGCGCTGGAAGGCCTTCTGCTTCTGCCGGTCGATCCGGTCGCCATCTACTATGGCAAGGCGATTGCCAATACCATCCTCCTGATCCTGCTGGGCCCCATCCTGCTGCCGCTGACCGCGATCTTCTTCTCGCTCGAGCTGGACGGCGCCAATGTGCTCGGGCTGATCTTGCTCTGGCTGCTCGCCTCGGCAGGTATCGCCGCGCCCGGCACCCTTTACGCCTCGATGACCTCTCGAGTGACCGGACGCGACGTCATTCTGCCGCTTCTTCTCTTTCCGTTGACTCTGCCGATTCTGATGACCGGCGTTCGCAGTTTTGATCTGATTCTGCGCGGTGACGCGATGAGCCAGCTCAAGGGCTGGATTCTCCTGCTTTCGGCCTTCGACCTGATCTATTGGATACTGTGTGGCGTATTGTTTTCACGTACACTTGAAGAGTGACCCGGAGAGTGACCAAATAGTGAAAAAGATAGTTACTGGAATGGGTTTGTTCGGAGTCCTGCTGTTCCTGGTGGGCAGCTACCTGGGCCTTTTCTGGGCTCCTCCTGAACGTTACATGGGCGAGGTGCAGCGCATCATGTACGTGCACTTGCCCAGCGCTTGGGTCGGCCTCCTGTGTGCGACCTTCGCTCTGGTTTTTGCGGTCGCCTACCTATGGACCGGAAAGAACAAGTGGGACGACCGGCTCGTCGGCGCTCTGGAAGTCGCCGTTCTTCTGGGGGGGCTGCTCCTGGTCCAGGGCATGCTCTGGGGACGGGTGACCTGGGGTGTCTGGTGGACCTGGGACGTGAGGCTGACCACGTCGCTGATCATGTTCTTGCTGTTCGCCGGCATTCTCGCGCTGAGAGCATTCGTCGAGGAACCCCTGCGGCGGGCAACCTGGACTTCGGTGGCCACGGTGGTCGCCTACGTGGACGTGCCGTTGGTCTACTTCTGCGTCAGGTGGTTCCGGAGCCTGCACCAGGTCCAGTCGAGCCCCGAGACCGTGCACTCGGCCATGATCGTGCCGCTTCGGATGAACTCGTTCGCGGTGCTGTTCATAGCGATCTGGCTCATTGCCTGGCGAGCGCGGATCGAAAGCAAGACCCGAGGCACCGAAACCCCTCCGGAGCGGCGCCCCGTGACCGGACGAGCGGAAGGAGAGTCCAATGCCTGAAGCACCCGAAGGCGTCATAATTGGCGGATGGCCGTTCGTGATCGCGGCCTATACGATTACCACGATCGGTCTGGCCGCGGCAATCGCGCGGCTGGCGAGCTGGCAGCGAAAGATCGACAAACGAGCAAAGGGCGCATGACGGGCGTTGTGCGCGCTGGAAGGAGATTTCATGGCGAGTAATACATCCCGTCGCAAGGCGTTCTTTGCGCTGGCGATCGCCGCTATCGCCGCCATTTTGATTTTTCTGGCGGTCGGCGGTGTCGGCGAGAACCTGGTCTACTACTGGAGTCCTTCCGAGCTGACTGCCGCTGGCGAAGAAGCCCGAGGTGCGACGGTACGCCTGGGCGGCCTGGTCGTGCCCGGGAGCGTCGTCCGAGGCGACGACGGGCTGCAGCTCGATTTCGCCGTAACCGACGGCACCGCGCAGGTCGCGGTGCGCGCGCGCGCGGTTCCACCCGCGATGTTTCGTGAAGGCGTCGGGGTTCTGGTCGAGGGCCGCATGGGAGCCGACGGTGTCTTCGTGACCGAGCGGCTGATGGTCAAACATGACAATCAGTACCAACCGCCCCACGAGGTCGACGAGCGCACCATCGAAGAGCTCTCCAAGAGCATGCAGTTCGAGGCCGACGACACTTGATCTCGACACTGGGCCAGATCCTGGTCCTGATTTCCCTGCTGGCATGTGCCGTCGGCATTCCGGCCGGCTATCTGGCCGGTGCTCGGCGCTCGGCCGAGGGGCTCCGACTGGTCCGTCGCCTCGCCTGGGTCTATTTCGGCGCCATGATGCTGGCGACTCTGGCGATGGAATACGCGCTGGTGACGCATGATTTCTCGGTTTCGTATGTGGCGCAGGTCGGTTCTCGCGCGACGCCGCTCCACATCACGATCGTTTCGCTATGGTCGTCGCTCGAGGGTTCGATCCTCTTCTGGGGGTTCGTCCTGGGATGCTTTATCGTCGCCGTCGCCGTCCTGCAGAAGCGCGGGCACGAAGACTACCTGGCCTACACGCTGGCGACCTTGTTCGTGATCGGGGCGTTCTTCAGCTTTTTGATCTCCGGCGTGGCCAATCCGTTCGGGGCGACTCCGGCTCCGATCCCGATAGACGGTCCGGGTCCGAACCCGCTGCTCCAGAACCACGCGCTGATGATCGTCCATCCACCGATGCTCTATCTGGGCTACGTGGGCATGTCGGTCCCGTTCGCGATGGCGGTCGCTGCCCTCATACGGGGCCAGCTGGGGCCGACCTGGCTGCTGCCGCTCCGCAACTGGCTGCTGGTGCCGACCGCGTTTCTGTCCCTGGGAATCATGCTCGGTGGGTGGTGGTCCTACGAGGTATTGGGGTGGGGAGGCTACTGGGCCTGGGATCCGGTCGAGAACGCGTCCTTTCTGCCCTGGCTGACCGCGGTTGCGGCGGTGCACTCGGCATTGGTGCTGCAAAGGCGAGGCTCGCTCAAGGCCTGGACCGTGGTGCTGGTCATGGTGACGTTCCTGCTGACCATTCTGGGCACGTTCTTGACTCGCTCGGGGGTCGTGAACTCGGTCCATTCATTCACCCAGAGCCCGATCGGGCCCTTGTTTCTGGGCTTTCTGGCAGTGAGCACGGTGGCGGTTGTAGTTTTGCTCGCGCTTCGCGTCGACACGCTGGCCGCCGAGCCCAGGGAAGAATCGCTCTGGACGCGTGAGGGCGCGGTTCTGGTCAACAATCTTCTCTTGGTGAGCCTGACGTTCACGGTGCTGGTTGGCACGGTGTTTCCGATCGTCGCCGAAGCGGTACGGGGCGTGAAGCTGAGTGTCGGAGAGCCCTACTTCAACCGAATGGCGATTCCGGTGTTCTTGGCGCTGCTGCTCTTGATCGGCATGGGACCGGCTCTGCCATGGGGCAAGACGCGCAAGGGTGGAGTCGGTAGAGCCTTGCTCATGCCGATCCCGGCGGCTGTCGCTGGGATGTTTATCGTCTTCGCCTTCGGCGTGCGCGAGTGGGCGCTGCTCCTGACCGCCGCCCTGACCGGGTACGCGCTATGGGTCACCCTCAAGAGGGGGGCGGAGCCGGTGCTGCGTTCGAAGAAGCGAACCGACAAGAAGGCGGCGCGGATAATCGGCGGCTACGTTGCACACTTCGGCCTGCTCGTGACGTTTCTCGCGATCGCCATCTCGGCCACCTACCAGGAGTCTCAAGAAGCCACCGTACGGCCGGGTGAGACCGTCGTGGTGGGCGACTATGTGCTGACGCTTCAGGGAGTCGGCGTCGAACAGCAGGAGCACCGGGCTTCCCAGCAAGCCACGGTGCAGGTGGCGAAGAACGGCAACGTGCTGGGCACCCTGAAACCCGCCCTGAATCAGTACGAAACGATGCGAGAGCCGATCGGCACGCCGGACGTTCGCACGACCTTGACGCATGATCTCTATCTGACCCTGCAGAGCGTCGGTGGAGACGGCGGAGCCGGGCTGCGGGCCATCGTCACGCCGGCCGTGCTCTGGATCTGGATCGGGGTTTTCGTGATCGTTATCGGGACGGCCATGAGTCTCGCGAGCGGGCTGGCCGCGCGGAGCTCGCGGAGTCCGGCATGAAACTGAACAGCAAGGTCGTCGTGGTCGGGGCGGCCGTGGCGCTGCCCCTGCTGGTTGTGCTGGCTGTCTCGCTGCGTTTCGATCCCAGAACGATCCCCTCGCCCTTGATCGGGACCCAGGCGCCGGTCTTCGAGCTCGAGGATCTCGACGGCGAGACCGTGAGCTTGTCGGATCTCCGCGGCCAGCCGGTCCTGATCAACTTCTGGGCGACCTGGTGTCAGCCGTGCGTTGTCGAGCATCCGGTTCTCGTGGACGGTGCGCGTCGCTACCAGGGCCGGGCCAAGTTTCTCGGCATCATCTACCAGGACGAGAGAGAGAAGATCGAGCGCTTCATGAGACTTCGTGGCAACTGGGGCTCGACTCTCGTGGATCCGGAAAGCAAGGTGGCGCTTGCCTACGGCGTCTACGGGGCGCCCGAAACTTTCATCCTGGATCGAAACGGCAAGATCGTCGAAAAAGTGACCGGGGCGATGGGTCCCCGCCAGCTGGACGCCTTGCTGGGGCCGTTGCTGTGAGCGTGGCTCGCAGGCTCTGGGCTCTCTGGGGCGTGTCGCTGATCATGGTTTCGACCCTGGCCGGGGCCCAGTCGGCTCCCGAGGAAGCTGCGCAGGAGCCCGCGGCCGCCGGCCTGGCCAGAGATCTCATCGGTGCGCCATTGGGCGAGCGACTTGCCGGGCCCGAGCTCGATCGGTTGACCGAAGAGGTCACCCGCCTCATGCGCTGCCCGGTGTGTCAGGGCCTTTCGGTCGCGGACTCGCCGACGACCTCCGCGCTTGCGATGCGCGAGGAGGCGAGGGATCTCCTGGCTTCGGGCTATACCGAGGACCAGGTGCTGGCCTACTTCGAGCGCAGCTACGGCGAGTTCATCCGGCTGTCGCCGAAGCCCGAGGGCTTCAATCTGGTGGTCTGGATTCTGCCCTTCGGCGCGCTCCTGGCCGGAGCCCTGGTAATCGCAGGCCGGATGCGCCGCCGCGCCCGGCTCGCCCCCGAAGCCGCGGGTGAGCGGCCGACCGCTCGGAAGCCCGGCGGCGAGATACCGGCGGAACTGGCGTCCTATGCCGAGCGGGTGCGGCGCGAGGTGAACGAATGAGTCCCGATCTCTGGGTCCCGGGCGTCTTGATCCTCGCCTTTGGTGCGGCCGCGGGGTGGTGGTTGACTCGGCGTCGGCCGAGCTCCAGTGCTTCCGTGGAGGAGAGCTCCCGAGCACTGGCGGCCAAGAGCTCGCTCGAGGTTGAGGACCTGCGCCATCGCCGCGACGAGCTCTATGCCCGGCTGCGGGGCGCGGAGCTTGACGAGAAAGAACGCCGAAGTCTCGAGTTGGAGGCTGCCAAGGTCCTGCAGAGACTGGATGCGGAAGAGTCCCGGGAAAGCGCGGCCGACGAGAAGGCCGCGGCGAAGTCGGACCGCGTCGCCACGCCTCACAGCAAGGCGCGCACCCTACTGACCGGTTTCGCGTACGGGGGGGCTACCGCGGCCCTGATCGCTCTGCTCGTGTTCTGGGCCGGGCGCGACGCGACCGAAAGAGAGCCGATGCCGGGTCAGGGTGGCGGCGGGCCGACCGCCGAGCAGCCTCATCCGGTGGGACCCATGCCCCCGGAGGTCGCGGCCGAGGTCGCACAGCTTCAGGAACGGCTTTCCTCAGAGCCCGGCGACCTTGGCGCCCGCAAGCGCCTGGCGCTGCTCTATCTCAACACCGACCAGTATGTTCCGGCCTTCGAGCAGGCCGAGGCTGTGCTGGCCGCAGTGCCCGACGATATCGATTCGCTCTACGTCCAGGGCGTGGTTCGCATGACCATGGGGCAAGACGATGCCGCGCTCGCTCAGCTCGACCGAGTTCTCGAGCTGTTCCCGAATCACGTCCGTGCCATGACCGTGCAGGGGCTGGTTTTCGCGCGCCAGGGGAATCGAGATCGGGCGGCCGCGATCTGGAACCGGGCCCTCGAGATCGGCGGACCCCAGCCCCAGATCGAAAACCTGCTGGCAATGCTCGAGGCGGAGGGGCGCGAGGAGCTTCCGCCGGGGCATCCCCCGGCCACCGGCGCGCCGGGCGAATCCGCGCAGGCCGGCGGGATCACGGCCCCGAGTGAGTATCGGGTGCGCGTCGAGGCTGACACGATTCCCGGGTTCCAGCAGACCGGCAGTCTGTTCGTGTCTTTGCGAACCCAACCGGGCGGGCCTCCGATCGCCGTCAGGCGCATCAATCAGCCGACCTTTCCGATGCTGGTGAGCGTCGGAGCGCAGGACATGATGATGACGGAGGAGGGAGAGTTGCCGGAATCGGGGCTCTTGACGGTCCGCTTGGACCAGGACGGCAGCGTTTCGACCCGGGGTGAGGACGACCTGGAAGGCTCGGCCGAGATGAGCCGGGGCGACCTGGTGACGATCGTTCTCGACTGACGGGACCGGCGGATCAGCCGGGTCAGGGAGTCGAGACGTAGTTGTCGATCAGAATCGTGCCGGCGCCGCTCGAGCCGGCCGGGAAGCCCAGCGTGACCGAGCTGACCTTCTGACGGTCGGTGTCCAGATCGGCCGTGAAGATGCGCCGCTTGCCGTTCTTGAAGACCTCGATCTGGCCGTCGTTCGCTCCCGCTGCGCTTGCCGCCATCCAGTCGATGTCGATTCGAACGGTTCTCGACCGCGGCACCACGGTGCGACCGCTCTGGGTGAAGCCCCCGGTGTCTTGCCGTGTCAGCAGGTTCAGGAAGTATGCCTCGCCGGTTTGCTCGAGAGTCAGCCGAACATGCCCCTTCTTGCCGCTTCCGGTCAGGCGCAGAATCTCGGCGGCGCCGTTCGCCAGATTGACCCTGTTGACGTTGAGGTCGAAGGCCAAGCGGAAGGTCTTCTCGGCGGATGGCTGCTTCGAGCGCACGAAGCTCTTGCCCCGCCCGGCCTCGACCTCGAGGGCGGCGCTCGAGCGCTTGAGACCCTCCGGAGCCACGCTGATACCGCCGTGGCGCTGCGACCAACCGAGCGTGTCGCCCGACTCGAAGTCGGAGGCGAACAGATACTGGCCGACAACTCGATACACGTCACCGCGAAAGTGCACAAAGAACAGGTTGCCCTTCGAGTCCTCGGCGAATGTGGTGATCAGAAGACCGCTCTGCAGAAGCTCGTTGACCACCCACGCCCCGGCCTCGTTACGGCGGGCACCCCACATGTCGCCACGGCAGAAATCGGCGAAGATGTAGAAGCGCGGCAGGGTCGGGACCTTGGCCCCGCGGTAGCGGTAGCCGCCGGTTACCGAGTTGCAGGTGCCGGCCTTGTGCGGGTAGCTGATGATCGGCGCGACCAGCGACTCGTCGGCGCAAGCGTCTTCACTCAAGATGCATCGGGGCCCTTCTTTGATCGGCCAACCGAAGTTCTCTCCGCCCGCACTGCTACCGAGCTGATAGTTGATCTCCTCGTACTGCGCCGCGCCTACGTCGCCGATGAACAGATCGCCGGTTCGATGATCGATGGAGAACCGCCAGGGGTTGCGCAGACCGTAGACCCAGATCTCGTCACGGG
The DNA here is from genome assembly GCA_024224155.1 of bacterium. Lineage (NCBI taxonomy): Bacteria > bacterium. Next base: position 8,617 of record JAAENP010000449.1, on the reverse strand, counting down.
CATTCGGGTCGCCTACGAAGGGGTTGTCCTCGGGAATCGCATACGGGAAGGCGCTGTCGACGTCGATTCTGAGGATCGAGCCGAGCAGGCTTTCGAGGTCCTGCGCCGTCTCCCGGGTCCCACCGTCGCCCGCGCCGAGGTAGAGGTGGCCGTCGGGGCCGAAGGCGATTGCGCCTCCGTTGTGCGGCAGGTCGGGTTGGTTCCAGCGGATGATTCGCTCTTCGGAAGAGCGGTCGCCGACGTTCGGGTCGGAGGAGACCGAAAAACGTGCCACAACCGTCCGGGACTGCTTGTCGGAGTAGACGACATAGAAAAAGCCATTGTTCTCGTAATCGGGGTGGAAGGCCAGGCCCAGGAGCCCGCGCTCGTTTTCGCAGCAGGTGATCTTCTTGGACAGGTCGAGAAAGAGCCTCGGAAGCAGTACTCCGTTCTCGAGGACCGCGATCTGGCCGGCCTGCTGGACGATGAACAGGCGATCGGTTCCGTCGAGTGGATCGACCAGTCCCGTAGCGCGACCGATGGCCTCGCCGTCCAGGATCTTCTCGAGACGGATACCCGCCGCTGGAGCGTTTTGAGCGGCCACGGGGAACTCGAGTGGGGGAAGCGCCAGGGCCGCGAACGCCAGTAGCTTCAGAGCAGGTTGCTTTGGAAAACGCATCGTACGCTGGGTCATCTTGATACCTCTTGGCGATCCAGGCTAAGGAGTCGAAACGTAGTTGTCGACAAGGTAGGTGCCGGCCCCGCCCGAGCCCGCGGGGAGACCCAACGTGGCCGAACCGATCTTGCGTCGGTCGTTGTCCAGGTTCGCGGCCGAGATCCTGGGTTTGCCGTTCTTGGACAGGGTGACCTGGCCGTCGCCTGCACCGGGGCCGCTCGCCGCCATCCAGTCGAGCTCGATGCGCACGGTGCGCGAGCGCGGAACGCCGGTGCGTCCGAGCGAGAAGAAGGCTCCCGAGTTGTTACGCGCCAGAAGGTGGAGCCAGTAGCGGTTACCGTCCTGTTCGAGAACCAGCCGGATGTGCCCGCGCTGGGTACCGCTGGCCAGCCGGAAGATCTCGGCGGTGTCGTCGGACAGGTTGACCTTGTTGACGTTGAGGTCGAAGCCGACGCGAAACGTCTTCTCGGCCGAGGGATGCTTCGAGCGGACGAAGCTCTTGACGCTGCCGGCGTTGATCTCGAGAGCCGCGCCCGAGCGTTTGAGCCCCTTTCCGATCACGACTACATTCCCGCGGCTCTGCGACCAACCGCGCGTATCGCCGGACTCGAAATCCGAGGCGAAGAGGTTCTGGCCGACGAGGCGAAAAACGCCCTCACGGAAAGTCACCACGTAGAGGTTGCCGTTCGCGTCCTCCCCGAAGGAGGTAATCAGTCGGTCGGTGTCGAGGAGGCGGTTGACCACCCAGTTGCCGGCCTGGTTCTGACGCGCGCCCCAGATCTCGCCGCGGCAAAAGTCACCGAAAATGTAGAAACCGGGCAGGGTCGGGACCGCCGGGCCCCGATAAAGGAAACCGCCGGTCACCGAATCGCAGGGCTCGTCGTCGTCGTGAGGATAGGCGATGATCGGGTCGACCAGGCTCTCGTCGGCACAGTCCTCTTCCCGCCGCAGGCATCGAGGGCCCTCTTTGATCGGCCAGCCGTAGTTGGCCCCTCCCGGGCTGCCGCCGGCCAGATAGCTGACCTCTTCCCAGAGGTGCGCGCCCACGTCGCCGATGAACAGATCGCCGGTCTTGCGGTCGAAGGAGAAGCGCCAGGGATTGCGCAGGCCGTGCACCCAGACCTCCTCCCGCGCATCGGGATCGCCGACGAAAGGGTTGTCTTCCGGAATCGCATAGGGAAATGCGCTGTCGACATCGATTCTCAGGATCGCGCCCAGCAAGTTGTCGAGCTCCTGAGCTGAGTTCCGAGTCCCGCCGTCGCCCGAGCCGAGATAGAGGTAGCCGTCCGGGCCGAAAGCGATCGCGCCCCCGTTGTGAGGCAGGTCCGGCTGCTTCCAGCGGATGATCTCTTCCTCGGAGGCAGGATCGGCGGCGTTTCGGTTGTTCGACACCGAGAACCGGGAAACCACGGTTCTCGATTTCTTGCTGACGTAGACGACGTAAAGATAGCCGTTCCTCTTGAACCGGGGATGGAACTCCAGGCCGACGAGGCCGCGCTCGCTCTCGCAGCAGGAGATCCGGTCGGAAATGTCGAGAAAGACAGTCGGCAAGAGGACACCGTTGTCCAGGATTCGGATCTGACCGCTTTGTTGGGGTAGGAAGAGTCTGCCTGAGCCGTCGCCGGGGTCGACGAGACCCAGGGCGCGGGCCAGGGCCTCGCCACCCACCATGAGGTCGAGTCGGACCGCGGAGGCTTCCCGAGCGAGGGCCGCCGGGGGCCTCAGCGCCGTAGTGAGGCCAAGGGCCAGCGCGACCGTGGTGACGAGCAGGATCAGGCGCCCGGTCATGAAGTCTCCCTTCGCAGGCAGTGAGCCCATGCCCGGCAGCTTCTAGCTCGGCTCGAGGTCGGCCGCGCGATTGCGGTACAGATTCGGATCCACGACTTCGACCATCTTGTCGACGGCCAGGTCCAGGCCCAGGAAGTCCTTCATCCGGCGGGCTTCTACCTCCGGGTAAGCGAGAACTTCGCTGTAGCCCACTTCGATCCACTCGAAGTGCGGTTGGCGCCTGAGCAGGTACTGGGCGCGCCAAACGTCGCTGGCGAAGAGCTCGGCCATACGCTCGTCATCGGTCGCCGAATTCTCTCCGCGCCGGTCGAGCATCTTGGCCTGGGAGGCGAGGACCTCGCTGATGTTGCGGCGGATGAAAAGTACCTTGTAGTTGTTGGATCCCGGCAACGACCGCAGCAGGTTGGAGATGATCTTGATGCCTTTGCCCCGGGAGTTCTTGAGCCAGTTCTTGTCTTCCATTCCGTGGAGGTTCTTGACCCGCTCATCCTCGTAGTAGCCCTTCGGGTTGTCTTCGTCGGCGGTTCGGATACCGTCCTGGACCAGCGGCAGGCCGCCGGCCTCGAGCATCTTCATGGCCATGGAGGTGCCCGAGCGGGGAAGGCCGGAAACCACCACGATGGGCTTGCCGTAAACGAGCCTCCGAAACAGGGATCGCAATGAACTCATTGGCTGAGAAACAAAAAAGGGTTAGTATTTGGCGGTGACCTGCCGGCTCTGCCAGGGGCCGGCATTCCCGCAACAGGCTACTTACGATATCCCGATCCACGGGCCCGAAACCACCCCCTTTGAGTAATCTCCGCGCTGGCCGAGCGCTGCTTTGTCTTGCCTTCGTAGGGGCCTTCCTTCTTGCGGGGGCTGCCACGGCAGAGGCCTACGTGGGGCCCGGAGCGGGCTTCGCGCTGGTGTCGTCGTGTCTGGTTGTTTTCACCACGATGCTGATCGCGCTGGCGACCTTGCTCATCTGGCCCTTTCGGTGGGTCTACCGTAAGCTGCGCCGACGGAGCGGCGATAAGCCCAGGATCAAGCGCTTCATCATGGTGGGCCTGGACGGGCAGGATCCGCGCCTGACCGACAAGTTCATGCAGGAGGGCAAGCTTCCGAATTTCAAGAAGCTGGCCGAGGCGGGCTGCTATGAGCGCCTGGAAACGACCTATCCGGCGGTGTCGCCGGTGGCCTGGTCGTCGTTCGGCACCGGCACCCACCCCGCCAAGCACAATATCTTCGACTTTCTGAGTCGCGATCCCAAGACCTACCTGCCGCAGATGTCGTCGACCGAGATCGGCACGATCGAGAAGTTCCTCAAGCTCGGCAAGCTCCGGATCCCAATGCACAAGCCGGAGCTCCGGCTGCTGCGCAAATCGAAGCCCTTCTGGACGCTACTCGGCGAAGCCGGGATTTGGAGCACGGTACTGAGAGTGCCGATCACGTTTCCGCCCGACAAGTTCTACGGCGCCGAGCTTTCGGCGATGGCGGCCCCGGATCTCTTGGGCACCCAGGGCACCTTCCTGTTCTATTCGACGCGGAAGTCGGACGAGAAGTTCAAGGAAGGCGGGATGCGGATTCCCCTGGCTCCAGATGGGCAGACCAACGGCAACAAGAATAGGTTCTCGACCGCCATCGACGGGCCCGAGAACATCTTCTACAAGGACACGCCGGCAATGGCGATTCCGATGGAGATCGAGCTCGATCGCTCGGCGAAGACCGCCCGGCTGCAGCTCAACGGGGACTCCCACGAGCTCAAGGCCGGCGAGCTCTCGGACTGGATCAAGCTCACCTTCAAGGCGGTTCCGGGCGTCAAGGTCATGGGTATCTGCCGCATGCTTGTCACCGAGATCGATGAGCACTTCTCCCTCTATGTCACACCGATCGCGCTCGATCCCGAGAAGCCGGCCATGCCGGTCTCACATCCCGCCTACTACTCGACCTATCTGGCCAAGCAGCAGGGTCCCTATTCGACCCTGGGCCTGGCCGAGGACACCTGGGCGCTCAACGAGGACGTGGTCGGAGACGAGACCTTTCTCAAGCAGGCCTACGACATCGATTCCGAGCGCCAGCAGATGTTCTTCAACGCTTTCGACCGACTGAAGAAGGGCTCGCTGGTGTGCGTCTTCGACGGTACGGACCGCATCCAGCACATGTTCTGGCGCTACCTAGAGGACGGCCATCCGGCGGCGCGCGGCAAGGAGGACGCCGAGCACAAGAACGCCATCGAAGAGCTCTACCTGCACAACGACAGGCTGGTCGGGAAGGTCATGGGCAAGATCAAGAAGGGCGACCTGCTGATGGTCATCTCGGACCACGGCTTCACGTCGTTTCGCCGCGGCATCAATCTGAACACCTGGCTGCACGAGAACGGCTACCTGACGCTCAAGGACGGCGCCGACGGCAGTGCCGAGTGGCTGCGCGACGTCGATTGGTCGAAGACCCGAGCCTACGCGCTCGGTCTGTGCGGAATGTACTTGAACATCAAGGGCCGCGAGGCGGAAGGCATCGTCGAGCAGGGCGAGGTTGCCGGCCTCAAGAAGGAACTGATCGAGAAAATGAGCGGCCTGGTCGATTCGGAAAGCGACGAGGTCGGCATCAACGAGCTCTTTGACACGCGGGCGCTCTACCAGGGGCCCTATCTCACTAACGCCCCCGACTTCATCGTCGGCTACAACCACGGCTACCGGATCTCCTGGGACGGGGCCACCGGCGTGGTTTCGGGCCCCCTCTGGGAAGACAACGTCAAGGCATGGAGCGGTGATCACGGTGTCGACCCGAGGATCGTGCCCGGGGTGTTCTTCTGCAATCGGAGGATCGACGCGGCGGACCCGGCGATCATCGACATCGCTCCGAGCGTTTTGAGGCTGTTCGGCCAGAAGGTCCCGGCGCACGTCGACGGCAAACTACTGTTTAGCGAGGACAATCTGACGGTGGGCGGATAGCCCGACGGCGTCTCATTGCGAATGCTGGTGAGAAGCTCCAGCCAGGCGGAGCTCTCGGAGAAGGAAGATGAGTAGGAAAACAAGAATCGGTAAGACGAGCCGCCGAGCGGCGCTCCTAACAGCGCTGATCTTGGGCATCGGTCTCGTCGCGTGCTCCGAGAACGAGCCACCGGAAAAACAGGTGATCGTTCTCGGGTTCGACGGCATGGACTACCTCTACACCCAGCGACTGATGGAAGAAGGCCGGATGCCGAACTTCTCGAGAGTCGCGGAGACCGGGGGTTTCGGGCCGCTGGCCACCGCGGTGCCGCCTCAGAGCCCGGTGGCCTGGTCCAACTTCATCACCGGTATGGACTCGGGCGGCCACGGTATCTTCGACTTCGTTCACCGTGATCCGGATTCGATGCAGCCCTACATGTCGACTTCTAGGACCGAGGGCGAAGAAAAGTCGCTCAAAGTCGGCAAGTACAAGTTCCCGCTCGTAGGTGCGGAATTCAAGCTCCTGCGCCACGGAACTCCGTTCTGGGAGCTGCTCGAGGAGCACGGAGTCGAGTCGCACATCTACCGGATCCCAGCCAACTATCCGCCTTCGGGCTTGGCGTCGAGAGAGCTGTCGGGCATGGGAACACCGGACATTCTCGGCACGCCGGGTACGTTCTCGTTCTACACCTCGGACATCTTCGTCAACGAGCGTCAAATGTCGGGCGGTGCGATCTACGCGCTCGATTTCTGGGAGAACCGGGCCGAGGGACGGCTGCACGGGCCCGAGAACATATATTTGCGCCGTCGCCAGACTCTGTCGACCGATTTCACCCTTCACGTTGACCCGGAGGCGCCGGTCGCCAAGCTGGTAGTCGGCGATGAGGAAAGAATCCTGGCGGTGGGCGAGTGGAGCGACTGGGTGCCGATCGAGTTCGAGATGATTCCCACGCAGACCCTGCCGGCGATGGGGCGGTTCTACTTGAGGAGCCTCAAGCCCGAGGTCGAGCTCTATGTTTCGCCTCTCCAGGTCGATCCGATGAACCCGGCATTCCCGATCTCGACCCCGCCGAGCTTTGCTGAAGAGCTGGCGCGCCGGACCGGCCGCTTCTACACCCAGGGCATGCCCGAAGACACCAAGACCCTGACCGGCGACGTCTTCACCCGCGAAGAGTTCCTGGCGCAGGCCAAGATCACCGGCGACGAGATCCTGAAACAGTACGAGCACGTGCTCGACGATTTCGACGCCGGCCTGCTGTTCTACTACTTCGGCAACCTGGATCTGATCTGCCACATGATGTTTCGCGCGACCGATCCGGCGCACCCGGCCTACGACCCCGAGCGCGATCCTGAGTATCTGAAAATCGTCGAGGGGATCTACGAGGCCTTCGACAAGATCGTCGGTTACACCCTCGACAACATGCCCGAGAACGCCAAGCTCATCGTGATGTCCGATCACGGCTTCTCGAGCTGGCGTCGGGCGTTTCACTTGAACAACTGGCTGATCGAGAACGACTACATGGTTCTGAAGAACCCGGCCAAGGTCGGCGGCACCAACATCTACTCGAACGTCGACTGGAGCCGTACTCGCGCCTACGGACTCGGCTTGAATGGTCTGTTCATCAACGTCGCGGATCGCGAATCGAACGGCATCGTGCCCGCGTCTGAGCGCGACGCCTTGATCGCGGAGATCTCGGAGAAGCTCCTCGCCGAGATCGATCCCCAGACGGGCGAGCCCGCGGTGACCAAGATGTACAAGCTGGAAGACACCTACTCCGGCGAGTACCTGGGGCTCGGCCCGGATTTGCAGGTCGGCTACAACAAAGGCACGCGGTGCTCGTTCGAGTCGGCGATCGGTGATCTCACCGACGAAGTCATTTCGGACAATCATTCCGAGTGGAGCGGAGACCACTGCATGGACCACACCAAGGTGCCGGGGATTCTCTTGACCACCGACGAGCTGGCGCGGCCGGCGAAGTCCCTGAAGGAGCTCGGCGGTTCGGTTCTGGCCGAGTTCGGCATCGATTGGACCGAGACCGCCACCGGCGGATAGGAGAACGACGTATGTTCGGAACGACCAAAGTCAAGTTGGACTCGGACCTGGTGGCCAAGATCAAGCGCTACGCGGACATCGCCGGCTACTCGTCGCCCGAGGAGTTCATCACCCACGCTCTCGAGAAGGAGCTCGCCAAGCTGGCAGACGCCGGCTCGGAGGAGGAGATCAAGAAGCGCCTGCAGGGGCTGGGCTACATTTCGTAGCTTGGTCGCGACGACCGACCGACGATGACCTGGATCAACTCAGCGCTGCGCGCGGTCTTCGACGCCGCGCTCGCGCCGTTCTCCGGCCTGCCGGAAATGGCGGGTCTGACGCTCGTCTCGCTGATCTGTGCGATCGGGATGCTTTGGGTCTTCAAGCGCACGTCCAACCAGAATGCGCTGGCCGCGGTCAAGAGCCGGATTCACGCGGGTCTCTTCGAGATCCGGCTGTTCAATGACAACTTGCCGGCGATCTTTCGGGCTCAGACACAGATTCTCAAGGCCAACGCCAAGTACCTCTGGCATTCGTTGCCGCCCTTGCTTTGGATCATCGTGCCCTTCGTATTCATCGTCGCGCAGCTCCAGTTTCACTACGGCTACAGGGGCCTGCAGCCGGGCGACTCGGTACTGCTGACCGTGCGCTTGAGCGAGGATGCGGACGCGTTGACCGTCGAGGGCAAGCCCCGAGCGGCCCTCGAGCTGCCCGCCGGGCTCGAAGCCGAAGCCGGACCGGTCTGGGCGCCGGCGCTACGCGAAATGAGCTGGCGAATCGGTGCGCGGGAGCCGGGTGACTACAGCCCGGTGATTACCTTCGAAGGCGACCGGCTGGAGAAGTCGGTGCGGGTGGTTGACGAGATCACACGCCTTTCGCCGCATCGGGTTGCCAAGGGCTTTGTGGCGGAGCTGGTCTATCCGGCGGAGGCGCCGTTCGACTCCGAGCAAGGCATCGAGTCGGTCGAGATCTCGTATCCGGATCGCGAGGTCAACTTCTTCGGCTGGCGGACGCACTGGATGGTGGCGTTCTTCATCCTGACCATCGTCTTCGCGTTTCTGTTGCGAAAGCCCATGGGCGTAACAATCTAGCGCCCGGGCGTTGACGGCGGCTCGCCAAGCGATTCGCCAGGGGCCGGCCCCTGGAGAACTCGTCTGCCGACCGCCGTCGAAGCGCTTAGCCGGTGCGCCTGAACCAGAGCGACCCGAAGTGGGTGTCGTAATCCGCTACTTCGGT
>JAAENP010000448.1 GCA_024224155.1 bacterium | reverse complement strand
GTGCATAACTCTTGAATCACCGTCGCCACAGGTAACTAGCAGCTCATTCGACCAGCCGCTAAACACACTGTAACCGGCTTGTTCTCATGACTTTGCGAGTCTACATCGCTTCGCAGAAGCATGTCAAACACGTCACCTGCGGTGACGTGTAGTACAGTGAGGCCCGGCTCGGCCGGCCTGGGGGCTTCTTCGTCACTCGGTTGACGCAGAAGACGCGGGCAGTCGCTCCAAGCGACTGACTATCCAGTGACTTAGCATTCGCCTGGCGTAAGTATTCGGTTAACCCGTTGCCACCGTTCCTCTCGGCCGTGGCTCGAGCCATTGAGCGGAGACCGGAAGGCCAGATGAGTTCAACGGCTTCAACACCGCTCACGCCGACGGTTTCGAGCGTCGGGATCTGGGTCGGCATAGCGCGTCTTTGGATTCTTCTCAAGAAACAGAGAAAAGTGCTGGACACAGGGCGAGGCCTTGGTGTACAAAGGGGCTATGGAGATCGGTGCGGTGGCCCCGCCCCCTCAGCCTTCGCCGGACACGGACCTCGGTGCCAAGCGCCCTGGGTCGAGGCCATGTGCAGCATGCCCGTTGCGGGCTGAGATCTTCGAGGCCCGCCATCAGGCTGGATACTGGCGAGAGCGTCACCAGCGCGCGCGGGAAAGAGAGGACAAGCTCCGGGAAGAGAACGAGCAACTCCGAGCCAAGAACAAGGAGCTTGAGCGACAGCTCTTCGGTCGTCGTTCAGAGAAGGGTCGTGGCGCTTCGTCCGAGACGACAGGTTCGTCCAGCAAGCGCCGGCGCCGCCGCGGCCAGCAGCCTGGTCGACCTGGACCCGGTCGGCGCAACACCTCGCATCTGCCCGCGAAGGAAGAAACGTACGCCTTGGCGCAGGACCAATGCCATTGTGATCGGTGTGGTCTGCCCTTCGATGACTTTCCGGGCACCGAAGACTCTGAAGTGATCGAGATCGAGGTTCGAGGCTATAAGCGCAAGATCCGTCGGCGCCGCTACCGACCCGCCTGCCAGTGTGAGCATCTGCCAGGGATCATCACGGCTCCCGGTCCCGCGAAGCTGATCCCCAAAGGACGCCTCGGCGTGTCGCTGTGGGTTGAGATTCTGCTCGACAAGTATGCGTTTATACGACCGACTCAGCGCCTACTGAGCGATCTCAGGAGCCACGACATTGACCTGTCACTGGGGACAGTGACGGGGGGATTGAAGCAGTTGGCGCCGGTCTTCAAGCCGATCCGCGAAGAGATCATTCGTATGAATCTCGATCAGCTGGT
>JAAENP010000447.1 GCA_024224155.1 bacterium | reverse complement strand
GGGAGAAGCGGCTCTTGGTCACGCGGCGAGAACGCCCCTTGCGGTAGGTGAGGATGTCGAAGCCTTCACCGAGAAGCTTCTTGAACAGCTTCGGACTCCAACCGCCGCGATCGAAGACCACGGTCAGGCGGCGGTCTCCGACCAAGGAGCGCACCTCCTCGAGCACCTCCGGCAACATCTTGACCAGACCCTTGTTGGCTTCGGTGGTGACGACGAACAGCGGCTCGCCTTCGACGTCGTTGACCCAATAGTCGGTCGTCGCGGGCATCGCGATACGCAGGCGGGCGACGCGCGTCTTCGGGATGCTGCGCTTGCCGTGGTAGGCGCGCACGTGGCCATCGACGTAGAGAAACCCCATGGCGTGTCCCCGGTTGGCGACTCGGCATTGGGCCAGAGCATGCCCGAATTCAGCGGCCCGGCCATAGCTGGCCAGCCGAGCGAGCTTGCGGCGCAGCGTCTTGACCTCCGGCGCCCGGTCGAGCCCGAGGATTCGGCCGAGCTCCTTCGGTGAGCACTCCTTGAGGCCCTCCGGTCGCTTGATGCGCAGCAGAGCCATGAGCAGGAGAGTGACGAGAATCGTCCGCAGGCCGTAAAACGCCGGCCCGATGCTGCCGTAG
>JAAENP010000446.1 GCA_024224155.1 bacterium | reverse complement strand
CCCAGAGTCCGGACCACCTCTTGGAGGCGCTCGGTGCAGCGAGCCAGGACGTTGAAGAAGTGCCCCAAGCGCATCAAGCTTCAACGCTAGCCAGAACTGACCCCCTTCTGCTCGCCAAAACTGACCCACCCCAGCTGAGCCGTCTTCGCCCCGGAGACTGAACGCACCTCCGGGTCAGTCATCGTCCATCTTGGATCCTCGTCTGGTGGCGAGGAGTTTCAGAGGGATTGCGCTTCGGGTTCTCGGTGTTGGCCTGGGTATGGCCAAGCTGAGAAAGAAGCGATGTCCCTTTTGCCCGAAGCGATTCTGGCCCCACCCGCGAGTGGGTGCTCGGCAGTGGGCGTGCCGGAAACCGGAATGCCAGAAGGCCCGCCGAGCACAGACGCAGAAGGCGTGGCGGGAGAAGAATCCGGACTATTGGAAAGCGCGTCGTCTCCAGCAGCGCTCGGCGGCGGCGAAGGCGGCGGCACAGCAGGCGGCTGAGGTGGTGCGCAATGGACGCCCGGTGGCGGGTGGCAGCAGCACGGTGCGGCCTCCTCCTGTGCCTCCGGTACCTCGGGAGCTGGGAGCGTTGCCCTGGTCCTTCGCGCATGCCGAACTCGGGGTGGCGACGACGGACTTTCTGATCTTGATGCTGAAAGTGGTCTTGCTGCACGTGCAAGACCAGATCGAGCGTCAAGACCAGATCGAGGCTCAAGTGCCTGATTCTACGTGAGTTAGGTGCACTTTTCTGTGCACCGAGTGTCAAGACTAGTTATGAGCGTAAGTTGTTGATGATTCGAGACTTATGACGTTTTTTCTGAGACCGAGCGTCAAGACCAGATAGTCTGCGGGGGCAACTCAGTTCAAGCTCTGTGGCACCGCAGGCGGTGACGGTCGGCTCTCCAGCCAGCCACCCGCGGCGGCAGGAGGTGCCATGGAGCTTGAGTTTCACCAGCTGGAGCGGCGTTACGAGGCGTTGCGGGTGCTCAGCCCGCAGCGTGAGCGGCGAGTGCTGACCTCGCTGGAGGCCAGCGGTCAACAGCAACCGATCATCGTCGTGCGCCACGGCGAGGTGCCGGATCGGTACGTAGTCGTCGACGGCTACAAGCGGCTTCGGGCGCTGAAGCGTTTGAGACAGGACACGGTGCAGGCGACGCTGTGGGATCTGAGCGAAGCCGAGGCGCTGGTCTTGGAGCGCAGCCTGCGTAACGCCCCAGGCGATTCGGCGCTGGAGCAAGGGTGGCTGCTGGCGGAGCTTTCTCGCAGCGCCGGTTGGAGTCAGGAGGAACTGGCCCGGCGCTTCGACCGCAGCCCGACCTGGGTCTCGCGGCGCCTGGCCATGGTGCAAGAGCTCCCGGCGTCGGTCCAGGAGCGGATCCGCCGGGGACAGATCGCCGCGCAAGCCGCGATGAAGTCGCTGGTACCGCTGGCACGCGTGGACCGCGAGGCGTGTGAGCGCCTGTGCGACGCGATCGCCGAGCACCAGCTCAAGAGTCGCGAGATCGCCGCGCTATATGCCGCCTGGCGCGACGCGTCGCCTCCGGTTCGCCAGCGCCTGATCGAGGACCCACAGCTGTATTTGCAGGTCCAGCGCGAGCTCGAGCAAGAGCAGCCACCTCACCCGCTGGAGAGCTTGCTGCATCACCTTGATCGGCTGCTCGCCCGGGCGCGCCGCAGCGTGCGCCAGTGGCGGCGCCTGGCCGCAAAGATCCCCCCGACCCAGCGCGATCTGCTGGGTCGAGGTCTGCAGTTGCTGCTTACCGAGCTCGGGCAGTGGGCCCAGGAGCTCGAGCTCTCCGATCCCCAGCTCGACGCGTCGGACGCGCCGAGTCCACCCTTCGACAAGGAGGCCCCGGATGCTGAGCAAGTCCCTGAGAACCGCGATTCTGGAGCTTCATCGAAAAGGCCTCGGCATGCGCCGAATCGCCAAGACGCTGAAGATCTCCCGCACCTCGGTGAAGAAAGTGATCCGCTCCGAGAGCCCCGAGCCGCCTCAGGTCCTGAGGCCTTGGAAGGCCGAGTCCCATCGCCAAGAGATCCTCGAGCTCTACGCCACCTGCCGCGGCAATCTGGTGCGCGTGTGGGAGGAGCTTCAAGCCGAGAAGGTGGAGATCTCCTATCCCGCCCTGACGGCGTTCTGCCGCCACGAGGGCATCGGCCAGACGCCGAAAGTGCCGAGCGGGCGCTACCACTTCTCCCCGGGACAGGAGATCCAGCACGACACTTCCCCGCATCGCGCCCAGATCGACGGCCGGTGGCGCAAGGTCCAGACCGCGGGGGCAGTTTTGTGTCACTCGCGGATGCGTTTCGTGCAGTGCTACCCGAGGTTTCGCCGCTTCGAATGCAAGATCTTCTTGACCGAGGCGCTGCGCTTCTTCGGCGGCGCGGCGCAGGTGATGATGATCGACAACACCCACGTGGTGGTGCAGCAAGGCACCGGGGCTGTGATGATCCCGGTGCCGGAGATGGAGGCTTTCGCCCAGCGCTTCGGCTTCACCTGGAAGGCTCACGAGAAGGGCCACGCCAACCGCTCGGCGAGAGTCGAGCGGCTCTTCTGGCACGTCGAGACCAACTTCCTGGCGGGCCGGACCTTCACCGACTGGAAGGATCTGAACCAGCAGGCTCGCACCTGGTGCGAGAAGAGCAACGCGACCTACAAGAGACACCTCAAGGCCAAGCCGGTGGAGCTCTACGCCGTGGAGCGGACCCACTTGCAGCCCCTGCCGGCGTGGATCCCCGAGCCCTACCTGGTCCATCACCGGACCGTCGACGTGGAGGGCTACGTGGCGCTGGACACCAACCGTTACTCGGTACCGGAGGACTGGATCGGGCGCCAGGTCCAGGTGCGCGAGACCCAGGAGCACCTGGAGATCCAGACCCGGCGAGCCCCGGAGGTGATCCACCAGCGGGTGATCGATCCTTGCGCCAAGCGCACGACACTGCCCGAGCATCGCCGGCACCGCACCCGCCGCAAGAAGGATCCCAGCCGCGAGGAGACAGCGCTGCTGAAGCAGGCCCCCGAGATCGCCGACTACGTCGCCGAGCTGAAGAAGAAGGGGCGCAAGTCAACGACCCTGGCCCTGCGTCAACTCCTGAGGATGGTGCATGAGTACCCGCGCGAGCCACTCGTCGCCGCCATCGACCGAGCGGCTCACTACGGCCTGTTTGACCTCGATCGCGTCGAGCGGATGGTCTTGCGCCACATCGCGGACGTCTATTTCCGCCTGCCAACCACTGAGAAAGGAGACGACGAATGACCGAAGAGCTGGAACAACTGCTCAAGAGCTTGCACTTGCGCAAGATCGAAGAGCTCCTCGACGAGGAGCTGCGCCGGGCCGAGAAAGAACAGGTCCCGTACCACGAATTCCTCCTGCGCCTGGTCCGACCCCAGTGGCACGGGTGCAATTGGAACTGGTACGTGAGTGAGCGTAAGTTGGGCGGTAATGCCGTCATCATGGGTTTGGACACGACGGATGGCGTCATCGGGGGGGCTGGACAGATCTGCCGGTCTGTAGTAGACGTTCGTGGGAACTTGTTCAGGAGGAGCAAACCCATGACGAGACAGCGAAGTTTGGAGGAGCGTCTGGAGGCCCATCCGCATCTTCGAGAGCGGATTGAGGCGCTGTTGGGAATTGTCGAGGACGCTGCGGGCGACTTGGACAGGGCGGATGCGGCGGAACAGCGGGTGATCGAAGAGCTCCGGCGTATGGGCAACGACGCGTTGCAGGCCTGGGCGTCAGGCAAGGCACAGGAGAAGGAGCAGCAAGCCCGCGAAGGAGAAGACCCGGTGAGTGGGCATGGAAAAAAAACGTCTGGTGGCGGACGACGTTCGGAAAGATCTACATAGAGGAGCAGCTGTTTCTGCTCGCAGGGCACGTCATGCGGCCCTTCTGTGAGGCAGCGGCGGTCCATCACCGAGGAAACTCGATGCCGCTGCAGCGCGCGGTGGTGGACTTCGGTGCGGACAAGGCGTTTGGTCAGGCACCGAAGAAGTTGCAGGAGCACTACGGCATTACCATCCCGGTGAGCGTAGCGCGCCAGATCACGCTGCGCCACGGTGAGCGGATGGCGCCTGGCGAACTGGAGGCCGTGTGGCCGCAGCAGCCGGGTGTGGCCACGATGGTCGGACAAACCGATGGCGCCATGATCCCGATCGTGAAGATCCCGCCACCCCAGGAGGGCGAACCGACGGACGGGCGTCGGCGTCGCGCAGTGGAATGGAACGAAGGGCGTATGTCTTTAGCCTACGAGCAAGGCAAGGTTCAGCCGGTGTTCGCAGCCACCCTGGGGCTCCCGGATGAGGTTGGAGATGGACTCTTTGGATGTGCCCTACGGGCTGGCCTGGGTCAGCAAACCACCGTCCATTGCGTCGCCGATGGCGCGCCTTGGATCGCCCTTCAAGTGGAGCGTGTCTTGGGGTCTCAAGGCACCTTTCTGGTCGATTTCTACCATCTGTGTAAGTACCTCGCCGCTGCCGCCCCCTCCTGTGCGCCCGAGGATCCTGACGCTTGGATCAAGACTCAGACACGGAGGATGAAAGCCAACCAAGTCGGTGAGGTCTTGAACAGCCTGCGCCCCTATCGAGAACCTCAGAGCATCGACGACGATCACGCTCCGGTG
>JAAENP010000445.1 GCA_024224155.1 bacterium | reverse complement strand
GCCGGCGATCAGGTTGTCACCTAGATACATCACGAAGGAATCCTTACCGATGAATTCCTCCGCGATCATCACCGCGTGGGCCAGCCCGCGGGGTGCGTCCTGCTCGATATAGGTCACCCGGGCGCCGAACTGCGAGCCGTCGCCGACCGCGGCTCGGATCTCGTCTTTGGTGTCGCCGACGATGATCCCGATCTCGGTGATGCCGGCGGCGACAATCGACTCGATGCCGAAGAACAGCACCGGCTTGTTGGCCACCGGCACCAGTTGCTTGGCCGAAGTGTAGGTCAGCGGACGCAGGCGGGTGCCTTTGCCGCCGGAAAGAATCAAGCCTTTCATCAATATCCTTGGAGTTGAGAGGGGAAGGACGGAAAGGAAGGGCTCTAGAAAGAGTCGTTCAGATCGAGAAACGTGCCGACGTTCTTCAGCGTCAGCGAGAACCGGACGTCGCGGTCTTCGATGTCACGGTAGTTGGACTCGCGGTACTCGAGCTGCCAGCTGTAGCACTGCGATTTCCAGCTCAGGAAGTACCGCTGCTGCTGGAGATCCCATGCGTTGTTCCGCTCATTCGTGACCGGGTCTGCCGGTCCGAGGACGTCGAAGCTGAGCTGGGCCTCGAGGCTGAGCCTCTCGGGCCACAGGTTCAGTTTGCCGGAGAACTGCGCCTGTTCGCTGGTCTGGGTGCTCAGCACCGGAATCGGATCGCTTTCCAGCTCCGCCGGGTCGAAGTCGACACTCCAGTTGCTGAACCACGACAGCCCAAAGATGTGCCGCCCGACCTTGGTCGAGCCGCTCAGCCTGAACGACTGGAGCCGGTAGCCGCCGAACAGGGTGTTGAAGCCGGCGTCGAGCCTGAAGCTGGTCGCCCGGCTCGGATTGATGCGCAGCGCCACCCCGAACGGTCCTTCGGCGGTCTCGGCGAGCGGTTGCGGTTCCTGGCTGAGGGGGTTCGAGACGGTGAACCGCGACCTTTGGCCGGGCCGATCCTCGTCGTTGCTGTAGCCCTGGCTGAAGGTCAAGGACGCGATCTCGATCGCTCCGCCCTGCTCCGCGTCGGCCGGCTTGGCGACCAGGCGGTTGACCAGCTGGAATAGGAAGCCGTTGGTTGGGCTCAGGTTGTCGATCTCGTCGAAACGAAAGATGTCGTCCTGCCGATCGAAATCTCCGACGAAGGAGTACTGGATGCGCGGCTCGACGATGTGCTTGAACTTGGCGAAGCGGCCGATCTTCTGGTCGAAAATGCGCAGGATGCTCGGCCCGATGACGTCCAGCCCGGCCCGCGGAAAGGCCCGGTCCAGATCCTCGCCAGCGAACCAGCGGGCCTCTCCCGTCTCCTCCACCACTTCGAGCGGCGTCAGGGAGTCGGTGTAGTAGGTCGCTCGGCCGCCGAGCTCGACCTCGGCGCTGAGCCAGGTCAGGCTGCTCAGGGGAATCGACAGGGTCGGCGAGACGTCGATGCGGCCGTATTGCTCGGTGAATCGCTCCGGCTCGCTCACGCCACTGGGCGTGGTCTGCAGATCCAGCGAGAAGTAGTGCAGGGAGCTCTGCAGATCGAGGTAGATCTGCGACTTCCCGAGTCTCAGCTTGCGCAGGCGATATTCGACTTCCGGAATCTGGCGGCGAATGTCCTCGGAGGGATGTTTCAAGACGCGCTCGCGTTGGTCGACCAGAATGTTGAGCGAATGCGGGCCGAAGTTCCGGGACAGGTAGGCGTTGGAATAGACGTACGGCCGCCGCTGCTGGCCGGCGCCGCGCTCGAAATCCTGCAGGTAGTCGAGATCGGAATATTC
>JAAENP010000444.1 GCA_024224155.1 bacterium | reverse complement strand
CTGGCGATGATTGAGTGATCCAGTTTCAACGACCGGCGTGTGGAGAAAGGGCTTCCAATGGCTGCTGATGAAGAACGAGCCGGACTCACTGTTAACGAGCACCGTATCTGATGGGGAGGCGAGCAGGCTGAGTGGTGGCCATCGTCGGGTGGCGTGAGCAGATCGGATGGCCACCGAGGTCGAACAGACCTCTCCGCGGGGTTGGTGGTCATCAAGGTTGTCGAGGGTTCGCCAGCCACGATGGCCGGCCGGAGGCGGGTCAGCGCTGGTGGCTGTTCGCGACGTTCAGAACGATGGCGCGGTCGACCAGTTTGAGCTTGGCGCGGGCTGCGGTCTTGAGCGCTGTGGTAGCGAGGCGGTCGATATCGCGGAGCCGGCCGCCAGTGCCTTCATGAAGCAGCGCCAGCGCGTCAGAGCTGAACAGTTCGCGCTTCACGCCAGCCAGATTGAGCCGGTGCCGGACGTACTCGACCGTTTCGCCTGGCTCTGGATCGGGGAGGCGAATTCGAGTGTGAATCCGCGTCCAGAGCGACCGATTGCGACGCAGGGCGAATGCGTCCTGCAGGAGACGCTCAAGAGCGTACTTCTTCTCATCACGCTCGTCCCAGTCGATGTCGAGTGCCGCCTTGATGCTGCTGTGCCCGAGAAGCTTGGTGCCG
>JAAENP010000443.1 GCA_024224155.1 bacterium | reverse complement strand
TCGGTGAAGCCGAAGTCCTTGGCCAGCCGGAACAGTGCTTTCTTGTCTTCCAGCGTATGGCCGTGGGCGGACGCGAGCGTCGCCTCGCGGAACGACATGTCGATCACGCAGGGGACCACGTCCCGCAAGCGGGCCATATTTCGGTCGATCTCTTCGCGTGCCGCCGCAAGCACGGCGCGGTCGTCATCGTTCAGAGAGCTGCTTTCGGTGATGGACTCGGTCATCGGAGCCCCTCTTAGGCAGTGCGGGTTGGGAAGCGGATTTTCGAATTCTGTATTTTCACGGTATTCTCTCTGGCCTCGGGGCGGGGCCTTCAGCCGGCCTTGCGCCGTTCGAGGGGCGCGACCTGGGCGCCGCGATTCGGCAGCAAGGTCACGAGCTGCTCGGAAGCAAGCCGGACGATCGCCTCGCGCACCGGTGTCCGCGATACGCCCAGAGACTTTACGATCGCCGCCTCGTCGAGCTTCGAGCCGGGCCGCAGCTCCAGACGCCAAATCTGGCCCCGCGGGCGCTCGTAGACATATTGAACGCCCTGACCTCTCGGCTGCTTGATGGTGACGTTGCTGCCGCTGTTCACGACGATCCCCTCGAACCGCTCCCGTCAAGGCAGCCCCATCGGACCGGGGCCGGCCTGTCTCGGCGGAAATCCCTTGACTTCGAATTCGAACCTCACTGAGGATGAGATAATATACCCCGACTCTGTGAGATAGCGAAAATTGGCTTGCCAAAGCTGTTTTGAAGGATTCGTGTGGGCGACATGAGTCGCGCGGGATTTTTGAGCACGACGGAACGGGAAGAGCTGATCGAGTTGGCTCGCATGGGTTCGGTCGAGCATCGGCTGGCGCGGCGCGCGAATTCTCTTGTGCTGCTTGACCGGGGGATGAGTTGCGAAGATGTGGGGTCTGTGCTTCTGCTTGACGACGATACGGTTCGGAGTTGGTACCGGCTCTACAGGGAAGACGGGCTCGAGGGTCGGGCCGGGTTCGGCTACGAGGGCAGCGCCTGTCATCTGAGCGCGCGCCAGCAGGAAGAGCTTCAGGCATGGGTTGGCGAGACCTTGCCGCGCACGACGCGGCAGGTTGGGGCGTGGATCGAGCGGGAGCTCGGCATCGTCTATCAGAGCCGCTCGGGCTTGATTGCCCTGCTTCATCGTCTGGGCATGGCACACCGCAAGCCTCAAGCGGTGTCACGGGAGCTCGACGAGGCCAAGCAGAAGGCCTTCATTGCAACCTACGATGCCCTGTTGAATAGGTTGCCCGACGACGAGGCGGTGATGTTCGCCGATGCGGTGCATCCAACCCATGCAGCCCGACCGGTGGGCTGTTGGGCTCCCAAGGAGACCAAGGTCGCGGTCGATCAGACGAGCGGTCGCCAGCGCATGAACCTTCACGGTGCGCTCGACCTCGAAACCGGCAAGACCCGCATTGTGGAAGTGCTGACGGTCGATGCCATGAGCACGATTGCGCTTCTGACGGCGATCGAGGCGCTTTATCCGGTAATGCGGCTGATCCATGTGTTCCTGGACAACGCCCGTTACCATCACGCCAAGCTGGTCCAGGAATGGCTGGCCCAGCCGGGGCGGCGGATCCAGCTCCACTTCATTCCGGCCTATTGTCCGCACCTGAACCCCATCGAACGCCTGTGGGGGCTCATGCACAAGAACGTCACCCACAACCGATGCTATGCCACTTTCAATGGTTTCTGCGAGGCCATGCTCGGCTTTTTGAAGGAAACTGTTCCTAAAGATTGGAACGCTTTATGCGATGAAGTTTCGGATAGTTTTCGCGTCATATCACCCAAGGATTTTCGGGTTCTGACGTGAGCAGGGTATATCATTCTATTTTTTCGTTCTACCGGCCAACGTCAACATGGCGGTGCAGGGTATTCAGCCCGCCAGCTTTCACAGTCCGGGGTTTCTGCCTCGGGCGTTTCTGCCATGGGCCTGGCCGCCATTCCAGCTTGTCTTGATCTACCGGGCATGGCGGGTTTCGCACTCGGTCTGCATTGGAGAGGCG
>JAAENP010000442.1 GCA_024224155.1 bacterium | reverse complement strand
TGGACCGACCACGAGTACCGGGATCCCGCGGGCCTGACCCCGGGCCAGCTGCTCAAAGAGGCTCTCGCCAAGCGAGGCTACGAGCCGGGGACGAGCGAGATCCCGGGCGGCTCCGGTTGGGGGACCTGGCGTCAGACCACCGGCCGGATCCTCGAGTCCCTCTTCCCGCTGGCCGGAGACCGTGGCGGCTTTCCCGGCCTGAAAGGCCCCTACCTGGGTCAAGAGCCTCCGGGCACGACGCCTGAAGTCTTCGCCCCGGGCATCATCTCGACGGACGGCCGTTTCGAGGGTGGTGCCACGTTCTCCGCTGACGGCGAGCTGTTCATCTACAAGCAGTTCTATCGTGACCAGCCGATCCCCGAGCAGATATGGTTCAGCGAGCAGAAAGACGGTATCTGGGGCGAGCCCCGCCGGCCTTCTTTCAACGGCGAGCACGCCGACTGGGACTTTCACTTCGCGCCCTTCGGCAGAGCCTTCTACTTCACCTCGAGACGTCCGGCGACGATCAACGGAGAACCGGCTCAACCTTCCAACATCTGGGTAGCCGAACACTCCGCTGGCGACTGGAGCGAGCCGCGTCTGCTCGAATACCCGGTCAACGTCGCCGACAGCTACAGCGGCTTTCCCTCCCTGGCGAACGACAAGACCATCTACTTCCACAGCCTGAGGGAGAACGGACTCGGCAAGATCGACATCTATCGCGCCAGGCTGGAAGACGGCAAATACACCAGCGTCGAGAACCTCGGCGCGCCGGTGAACAGCGAGCACCGGGAATTCGATCCATGCGTCGCTCCCGACGGCAGCTACCTGCTGTTCGTCTCCAATCGGCCTGCCGACCCGGATCGGGAGTACGACCTGTTCATCTCCTTCCTGAGACCCGGCGGTACCTGGTCAGAGCCGCGGGGACTCGGACACCTGCTGGGGACCAACCCGGGCCTGCCCAACGTCACTCCGGACGGCAGGTTCCTCTTCTATGCCGACTATTCCGGAGTCCTCGAAGAAACGGATATCCACTGGGTGGACACCGGAATCTTCGATCAGTTCCGACCGCCCGGGAGCCCTTGAAGAAAACCGTGGTGCGGATGCCCGGCCCGTCGTGGACCGAGAACCGCTGGACGTTGAAGATGACAGCCTGCGGCATGGAGATCATCTTGTCATCTTCGGCATCGATCTTCAGCAGCAGATGATGGCCATCGGCGTGGGAGGCGACGCGCCAGCGGCCAGCTGTCGTAGAGTGAGACCGTGTCTGTCGAAGACCATTGGCAGCCCGGAAGGCGGATTTGACGGATCCGCGCGCTCCACCCTGCTGATGCTGACCGCCTTGATCGC
>JAAENP010000441.1 GCA_024224155.1 bacterium | reverse complement strand
TCGGTGACCAGACGCTCGAGCGGGTCCTGCGGTGCTTCGGCGTCGACGGTCACCGTGGGCGACGGCACGCTGATCGCCGCCGGCTCCGAGACGGCTCGAGGCGCCTCTCCCGTGGTGAAGCTACGCGACTCCTCGAGAACCGCCTCGTTCACCGGATAGTCGGCCCGTAGATCGCCGATGCACGCGATCAGCTCCTCGGCGTTGGCGAATCGCTGGGTGGGCTCCTTGGCCAGGGTCTTGAGCACCAGCTGTCTCAAGGGTGCGGGTATCCGACCTCCGGGATCGGTCTCGGAGAAGTCCCTCGGCGGCTGAAAGAGATGGCCGGCGATCAGCTGGGAGGTCGATTCGCCACGGATCGGATACTGCCCGGTCAGTAGCTCGTATAGCACCAACCCGAAGGTGTAGAGATCGCTGCGTGCTTCGATGCCGCCGGACCCCTGGGCTCCGAAATGTTCCGGCGAGGCATAGCGGAACTTGCCGAGAAACATACCGCTGGCCGTCAGCTGCGGGTCGCTGCCGCGGCGTTTGGCGATACCCAGGTCGATGATCTTGACCAGCGGCCGGCCTTCGACGTCGACCGACAGCATCAGGTTGTCCGGCGACACGTCACGGTGCACGAAACCGTGCCGATGGAGGTAGCCGAGGGCACGCAGTCCCTGCCGCGCGATCTCGACCACCAATGCGATGGACGGCAGCTCGGACCGGGCGATGAGTTGTTTGAGATCAGTACCGCGGATGTACTCCATAACGATCAGGCCGGCGCCCGAATCGTCGAGGGTGAAATCGAAGATCTGAACGATATTCGGGTGCCGCAGCTGGATCGCCGCCCGGGCCTCGCGAGCGAAGCGTTCGTTGAGCTCGCTGTCTCCGACCAGATTCGGATGCAACACCTTGACCACTCGCAGCTCATCGAGCAGCCGATGGCGGACCTTGTAGATCTCGCCCATGCCGCCTTTCTTGATCTTGGCGACGATGTCGTACTGGTCGTCGATGCGTGCGAGCGGCAGGCTCATGAGGGTCGGTTCAACACAGTTGGAGGTTCGGGGAGAAAGATGTCAGGATCGGCCTTTGCCGCCGATCCTATCCAATCCTCTTCGAGTCGAGGCCGCTTTCCGGAT
>JAAENP010000440.1 GCA_024224155.1 bacterium | reverse complement strand
TCGGGTCTTTCCTCTCCTCAATCGACCGTCCAAAGGAGGCGATCCCTTACTTTCAACGCGCCGTCAACGTTGTAATAAAGAAACACAACCATCGGTTCGATGGTAACCGTCCGACGGTTCCAGGGCTGAGGGGTGGGCGGGTCGGTCTCAAGTTTGCGGGGAATCGGTCGCGGCCGGCTCCTGCGCGGTAGTCTCGCGCGCCTCTTTCCAGCCTCGCGGCGTGAGTTCGGAGACGCGGGCCATTGGGTGGATGGAGATCCGATCGATCACGTCCTTGAGATACTCCCAGGGGTTGATCCCCAGCCGCTTGCAGGTGGTGATCAGGGAGTAGAGGACGGCGGCGGCTTCCCCGCCGTTGGGGCTTCCCAGGAACATGTAATTTTTGCGACCCACCGCGACCGGTCGGAGCGTGTTTTCGATTGAGTTGTTGTCGATCTCGGCCTCGCCGAACTCGATGTACCGTTCGAGGTACGGCCACTCGGTGAGCGCGTAGCGGATCGCCTTGCCGAGCGGGCTTTCGGGAAGAAGGTCCTCGCCGTAGGCCGCGAGCAGCAGCTTCAAGTCGTCGAGGATCGGGCGGGCTTGCTCCTGGCGCACCGCGGCCCGGGCGGCCGGATCCTGTCCCTTGATCGTGCGTTCGATTCGGTAGAGCTTCTGGATCACCGCGAGCACGACCTTGGCTTCGTTTGGTGAGGTTTTCAGCGCATCGTAGACTTTTCGACGGACGTGCGCCCAGCAGCCAAGCCGTGTCACCCGGCCGTTCTTCGCTCGGACAATCGCGTTGTATCCGTCGTACCCGTCGGCCTGGAGCCGGCCTTCAAAGTCCTCCAGGAATTTCAGGGGATTTCGGTGCGACCGGTCAAGCGCGAAGTCGTACACCACCTCACCCCACGGCACCCCGTACCCCCACAGGTACCCGGTGTGCATCTTGCCCTTCTTGAGCCCCTGCACCCGGATCGTCGTCTCGTCGGCCTGGAGGTAGGGCTGCTTCACGAGCGAGTGCTTCATCTCGAGGTAGATGCCCCGGAGTAGGCTCCCGGTCGCCATCGTCCACCCGCACATCGTCGAGCGGGCGATGTCAATGCCGTGACGCTCGAAGATTTGCTCTTGTCGGTAGAGCGGCAGGTGATCGCCGTACTTGGCCACGGCGATGTGCGCCAGGAGCCCGGGCGCCGGGCGCCCTTGCTCGATGGGTCGCGCCGGAAGCGACGCCATCTTGATGCCGCCGCACTCCGGATCCGAGCAGGTCGGGTTCTTGTACTTGGGTCGAACAAACTCCCGCACGAAGATCTGCGCCGGGATGATGTCGACCTCTTCGGTCGTGTCTTCCCCGAACGTCACCCAGGAGTGACCGTGTTCACAGATCTTCTCGTCCTCGGGAAGATCGAGCTTGATCCGCTCGCGCGGCAGGTCCTCGGGAAGGCGCTTTCGCCCGTTTCGTCGCGACCGCTTCGGTGCGTCCTTGTCGCCGGCGGTGAGCTCCTTCTCGATCTCGGCCTTGGCTTCCGCTGAAAGCCGCTCCACGTCTTCGAAGAGCTTGCCTTGACCCGGATTGTCGAAGCGCTCGGACGAACGGCCAAAAAGCTTGTGAAGAAGCCAGTCGACCCGACCCGCGAGGCGACGATTTTCCACCTCGAGCTGCTGCTTCTCCGCTTCGAGCTGTGCGTTCCTCGCATGGAGGTAGGCGTTCATCTCGTGCAGTTCAGTGTTCTCGTTCAGCAGCTTGTCGGTCATGATGCGAAAGATATCGCCGACGTGCGTTTCATCAAGGGATTTTCGCGTAGCGCTGAAGTTTTTCTTCGAGTGTCCTTCGCTTCGTCTTGTCTCCCGTGCGCCGTGTGTACCAACGACGCCGCTTTGTCTGCGCGAGGTCAATGCCACCCACGAGGAGCGCGAATTCCTCGGACGTCATCTCGATCGACGTCGCGTCCGTCTGCGGCCAGGCGAACGTGCCTTGCTCAAGTCTCTTCGCGCATACCCACAGTCCGGTTCGATCCCAACAAAGTACCTTCATCCGGTTGCGCTTGCGGTTGCAAAACAGGAAGAGGTGTCCCGAAAGCGGATCCGCCGCCAGTTCGTGCTCCACGATCGCAGAGAGGCCGTCGTACGATTTGCGCATATCGGTGATCCCCGCGACCAGAAAGATCCGTGTCGCCGGCGAGACACTCAGCACGATGACTCCACCGCCGTGAGCAGCCGACGAAGCTCGTCGGAATCGAAATCCAGCGGAACGCGGACGACACGGCCGCTCGAGAGAACAACCTCAAACGGGGTGGATGCCGCGGCGGTCTTCACGATCCGTACGGGGACGAGTGTTTGTCGGGCCTTTCGGGGTTGCTCTCGACGCCTGACAATCCAGTTCCGAAGCGATTGCGGTGAAAGATCGATGGATTGTGCAAACGCCCGCTGGCTCAGGCCGCTGGCTTCATAGGCCTGGACAATGCGCTCGATCTCTTCGGGGCGGCGATGAATCCGCCGTATTTTTCGAACTCGTACCATGGCTTTCCTCCATCACCGACAAGATGGAGGATCGGCCAATGGGAAGCAAGGACGGAAAAAGAGGGAAGGGCCGAACGGTTACGTTTGAAGTGGCTAACGGGAAGCGGAGGCGGCGGTTCGATTCGGTCGGCGTATCGGCGGCGAATACCTGGCTGCTCCCCCCTGGTGCACTCATACGTGCACCTCCTCTGGTCCGCTCCTGGCCGCTTCTGGCCGGCTATTGTTACAAACTGTA
>JAAENP010000439.1 GCA_024224155.1 bacterium | reverse complement strand
CGGTCAGTGGTTCCTGACGCCCGACAACGAACAGAAATCTCGTCTCTACGACCGGCTCGTGAGCGATCCGGAAGGAACGGCAGAGCTCATGCTGCTGCTCGCCGAGCAGCGGATCGACTATCTGGTGATGCCCGCAGAGAATGCCGCCGCCATCGCGGCCGCGCTCGGCGACCGCGTTCGCGAGCGGAAGACCTTCGGCCGGCTCGAGCTCCTGGTCCTCGGCCCATAGAAGTCCCCTACGCCGTCTGGACGCGCGCGGCCAGGGTCCGGCGCACCATGTAGCCGACGGTGACAAGACCGGCGACGAGCAGCACGGCAAACAGGGCGAAGTTGCCCCACTGCGGCGCCTCGGGCACCACGAGTCCACCGGCGACCGGATCGAGGTAGAGCGCTCTCACCTGATGGCGGGTGATCGACATGATCGCGATCGCCGACGCCAGCCCCGCGAGCGTGCCGGTGACCGCACCGGGCTTCTCGACCGGCTCAGTGACCCGCGCGAGCATAGCGACACCTCACGTGGCGCGGACCGCCTGTTCAGGTAGGTGCCGAGCCCGCTCTCGGATCAGGACTGCCCCAGCGGGTGGCGCGGCGCGGGTCGCACCGCTCGTAACATATTCGCAGCGCTCGTTGGTGTGAAGCTTTGGTTGAGCTGAGAACACAATGTTGAGATGGCTCATGGTCTGCCTTGTCGGCCTCGCCGGGGTGACGCAGGCCGCCGATTTCCCGCCGATTACAGACGAAGAGCGTAGCCTGGCCGCCGTCCCCGGTCAGGCAACCGCTCCAGCCCTGGTCCTGTACCGGAAGGCCGAGTTGCGAATGCTGGACTACCCCCGCGAGGTGTCGTCCTATCTGAAGGTCAACGTGCGGATCAAGATCCTGACGGAGGAGGGCAAGAAGCACGGCGAGGTCGAGATCCCTCACAGCGGCTTCTATCGTCTCAAGAAGGTCGAAGGCCGAACCGTGCTCCCGAATGGGCAGATCGTGCCATTGCCTGAAGACGCGGTCTTTGAAGAGCGACGATCACGCTCTCTCAAGGCCTTCGTCACCAAGCTGGTGTTCCCGGCGGTCGAGGTAGGGGCGATTCTGGACTACAGATACACGGTCCGCTGGGACAGTCTCTTCTACTTGGAGCCCTGGTACTTCCACGGCCGCCTGCCGACACGGCTTTCCGAGATCACGTACATCAAGCCGAACAATCTGGGGCTCGAACCCTGGGCGGTTCAGACGCAGCCACAGCCGTTACAGACCTCGACCACGAAGACGAAGCTGGGAACCGAGCTCCGCATCTGGGCGGAACAGCTCGCCGGAATCCCGGACGAGCCCTACAGCTTCCCGTTCGCCGATCTCGCAACCCGATTCATGTTGGTTCCCACGGTGGTGAATCTGAGCTCTGGGCCCGAACCGCTTCTGGACTCATGGCGGAGTGCATGCAGCATCTTCGCGGACGACTACAAGAACGCGCGGCGCAGTGATCGCCAGACCAAGAAAAAGGCCTCCGCGCTCACCGCAGGTTTACCGAGTCTGATCGAGAAAGTCGCCTCGCTGCATGCCTTCGTTCGCGACGAGATCCGAACCGATCTCACCTATGGAGTCGGAATCGGCGACAAGCAGACGGTCGACCGCGTATTGGCCGACGGACACGGGACCCCCGTTGCCAAAGCGCTGCTGCTGCAGTCGCTCTTGGCCGGCGTGGGCGTCGATTCCGATCTCATCTGGGTCGCCGATCGAAACCTCGGGCGGGTTGATCTGAGCGTCGCCAATCCCTGGTGGTTCGACGGCGGGCTGGTGCGCATCGAAGTCGACCGCGAAACGACATATCTCGATCCGGTCGACCGGAGCGCCGGTTTCGGCCAGCTTCCTCCGTACTATGAGGGCACGCCGGCCTTGGTGTTCCACCGCTCGAAGCCGGAGATCATCGAACTGCCCATTGCGCCGGCTACAGAGAACCTCAGACGTGCCTCGCTCGATCTCGCGGTAGATTCCGATGGTCGGGTCGGCGGACGAGGCAGCCTGGAGCTGGAGGGTCATCAGGCCTGGAGGTATGTGCGGCTAGGCGAAGACACCGCCGCCACGGAAGACGCCTGGCGCGAGTATCTGGAGGAACGGTTCTCGGGTTACGACGTTACCGCCATCGAGGTCGAAGAAGACCTACGCGAGCAGCACGTCCGCATCGGCTGGTCGCTGCGCCAGCGCGACGAGGAAGTGTTGGGAGACGAAGTGTCGGTCTATCTGTCGAAGCCCCTGGGCCCCGCTGCGCACCCCTTCAGCTTGCCGGCCGGGCAGCGACGAACGCCCGTGCAGATGCTCTACGGAAGACTCGACCGGCTCACCGCGACCCTTTCCTGGCCCGAGGGTTGGGAGCTCCAGGCAGCGCCGCCTGACGCCAGCCACACCGGCACGGCCGGGACGGTCGAAGTCCACACGGAGACCGCCGAGACGGCAAGGCGAGTGGAGTTCAAGCGCCGCTTCGAGCTCAGCGGCCGCGAGTTTGGTGGCAACGATGGCTACACGGCCCTGCGAAACCTCTACGACCAGGCGTCGAAGCTCGACGCCCGTCCCGTGGTGCTGCTCCGAGAGTAAACGTCGAGTGAGCTCTCTACTACGGCTCTTGGGCTTGGCCTCCGTCGCGGTGCTCGGGACGACCCTCGACGCCGACGCGGCCCTCGTACTGCGCAAGGAAGTCGCGATAGAGGTCACCGATTCCGGTCTCCTCCAAGAGCGCACCAAGATTCGCGTGCGACTCGAAAGCCCTAGCGATCTGGAAGCGTGGTCACACTACTCGGTGCGGCTCGACTCCAATCGCCGGCTCGGCTCTTTCGAAGCCGCGACAATAACGGCGAACGGACGGCGCCGCCGAGTGGGGCGCAAGTCGCAAGATCGGGTCGAGCACTCCGGGGACGCCACTGCCAGCTCCCAGTACTTTCACGTTGTCGAGTTCCCGGGGCTTGGTCTGGATACCGTCCTCGAGGTCGCCTACGAGGTCGAGATCGAGCCCTACTTCCCTTCGAGCCAGATGGTACTGCTCGGCGATGACCGGATCTCGGATCTGCTGGTTACGATCACAGGCGGCGTCAGATGGCGCCTCGACGGGCCCGGGGAAGGGTTACAGGTCGAGGATCTTCCCGACGGCGTCCGGATTCGCGGTCGAGATCTCGAAGCCGTGGATCCACCTGAGCTCGCAGCCGGGGGTGCCGCCAGCGAGCCGGTGCTCCGATGGTCCTGGGACCCTGATGGCAGCTGGCAAGCGGTGAGCGACTGGTACGGAAGGCTGCTGGACGGTTTGCCGACGGGAACGCCAGAGGTTCGGCGGCTTGCAGCGTCGCTGACCTCCGATGCTCGAACGCCGCGCCAACGTCTGGAGGCGCTCGTCGAGCACCTGCGGCGCAAGGTGCGCTACGTCGCGGTCGAGGTCGGCATTGGTGGCTACCGCCCGTCGGCTCCTCGGGAGGTGCTCGAGCGCAAGTGGGGCGACTGCAAGGACAAGGGACTCTTGCTGATCGCGCTGCTCAAAGAGGTCGGAATAGAGGCCTACCCCGCTCTGGTGTTGCTCGATCGCTCCGGGCGGATCGAGCCCGCCTTCCCTTCGCCGATCCAGTTCAATCACCTGATCGTCGCGGTTCCCGAGACTGAGGTCGAAACCGACGAGGACGATCCGGTCGGAGGAGGCTACCTGTTCATCGATCCCACTCAATCGCGGGGAACCGCCGGCTGGCTTCATCCCGGCGTTCAGGACCAAGACGCCCTGGTGGTGACCGGCGAAGGAGGTGGTCTGGTTCGCACCCCGCTTCGCCCGGAGCACGAGAACGTCGAGCTCACGGCGGATGTCGAGGTTTCACCCGACGGCGACGTCGCCGGCCGGGCCACGATCGCGCTCAGGGGAACCTACGGAGCCCACTTGCTGGATCAGATCGAAAGCGAGCCCACTCAGATCGCCGGCGAGGAAGTGATGGCGATCTTCAAAGGCTTGCTCCCCGGAGCGCGGCTCGAGGATGTCAGCTGGGGAGAGAGGTCGGGCAGGGTGCCTGCGGTGCTGATGTCCACGACACTCGAAGTCGACGGTCTCGTTCAAGGAACCGCGGCCCGGGCGTCATTTCGGCTGCCCGGCCTGAGGTCGGCTCCCCAGCCTCGACTTCTAGACGAGGTCGACTCGGCGATCGCGTACGGGGCTCGGGTCCGGCAAGCAAAGTGGCGCTTGAGGTTCCCTCGAGGGTGGTGCCTACCGGCAACCGACCAGGTCCGGATCGCCAATGCCGCCGGCGGCTTTCTCCAGACCGTCAAAACCGACGGCAGCGGCGCCCTGCTGATCGAGCGGCACGGCGAGGTGAGCAGAAGGTGGTTCGAGAACGATCGACTGGACGCCCTGCGGGAGCTATCCGTCGCCGAGCACCGGGCTTTCCAACGACGAATCCGCCTCGAATGCGGCGACTGAGGTCGCGAAGCTTTCTCGCCCGTGCGCCACATGCGCTCGCCGCTCAGGACAGCTCGGCGCCGCAGTACTTGCAGTAGCGGGCGTCGACCGCGTGGCCCTCGCCGCCGCACTCGGTGCAGGACTGGGTGTGGGTCGCCGACCTGAGACTCGAGGCGATCTCGACCGACACGATCCCGGTCGGTACCGCGATGATGCCGTAGCCCAGGATCATCACCACCGAGGCCAGGAGCTTGCCGGTCGCGGTCTGCGGCGAGAGGTCGCCGTAGCCGACCGTGGTCATGGTGACGATCGCCCAGTAGACCGCCTGGGGGATGCTGGTGAAGCCGTTCTCCGGCCCCTCGATCAGGTACATCGCCGCACCGACGATCAGGACTACGGTCAGCACCGCGCCGAGGAAGACCACGATCTTCCGGCTCGACGCGCGCAGCGCCGCGTAGAGCAGGTGGGCCTCGCCCAGAAAATGGGCGAGCTTCAAGACGCGGAAGACCCGCAAGAGCCGCAGCGCCCGGATTACGAGCAAGGACTGGCTGCCGGCGATGACGAAGCTCAGGTAGGTGGGCAGGATCGCCAGCAGATCGACGATGCCGAAGAAGCTCACCGCGTAGCGCATCGGTCGCCCCACCGAGACCAGGCGCAGGACGTACTCGATCGTGAAGAGGATAGTGAAGAACCACTCGATGGCGCGCAGCTCGGTGCCGTACTGGGCGCGAATCTCGCCGACGCTTTCGAGCAGGACCGCAGCCACGCTCAGGACGATTGCCAGCAGCAGGGCGACGTCGAAGGTCTTGCCGGCGGGCGTGTCGGCCTCGAAGATGACCTCGTGCATCCGGTGGCGCCAGCTGTCATGCCCCGGCTGCGCGCTCATGCCGCTCGAGACTGTACCGTACTCTCAGCAGGCTGCGGCCGGATGGTTACCTCCGCCCGCTTCTCTGATCGACCTTGGTCCGAACTTGCCAGGAAAAGGGGCTTTGTCGCAAGCGGCACGAAAGCCAGTACGACCGGGCCAGAGCGAAGATCGGCCGGGACTTTGGTGCGTTGCAGGAGCTCGCAAAACGACCGCTCGGGTTTGTATACGGTCGCCTGTTCTGAGACTCTCGGCCGAATGAAAGAACCGGGGGCTCCCAAGGAGGAGCGTCCCTTCGGCTGGCTGGGCATCTCGGTCGCCTGGTTTTTGTGGGGCCTGGAGAATACCGCTCGTCTGCGGGCGCAGGTTCCCGACATCGGCTGGCACAAAGCCGCCTGGTATGGCATGCCGGACGCGCTGGTTTGGGCTCTGCTGACTCCCCTCGTCGTTCGGTTCGTACGCTGGACGGACGCTTCGGGACGGAGCTTACGGCGGACGCTGCCGCTTCACCTGGGCGCCGCGGTCGGCGTGGCGTTCCTGCACTCGCTCGCGGACGCGGGCATCGCCGCACTGCGCAATCTCGCGGGCGGGCACGCATCGTCCTACGGCATGATCTTCCAAAAGGTGCTGACCCACACCTTTCAGCTCAACCTCCTCATGTACTTCCTGGTCGCCGGACTCGCCTATTACGTCTCCTACTCGCGGCGCTTGGCGGAGCGAGATCGCCGGACCGCCGAGCTGCGAGCCCAGCTCACCGAAGCACAGCTCCAGAGCCTGCAGACCCAGCTGCGCCCGCATTTCCTGTTCAACGCCCTCCACACGGTTTCCTCGCTGATGGAGACAGAGCCCCGCCGCGGCCAGCGGGTCATCCGCCAGCTCGGTGATCTGTTGCG
>JAAENP010000438.1 GCA_024224155.1 bacterium | reverse complement strand
CTCTTCCGCTACTGCCGCGGTATCGACGAGCGACCGGTGCGCCTCCTGGGCGAGCTCGGGAGCGCGACGTGGAGGGATAGAGTGTCGCTCGCGGTGGGCGCCGTAGCGTTCGTGAGCAAAGAAGTCGATCGCCTGGCTGAGGGGGTGGCGGCTTCGTTGGGAAAGCGCGAGCTTTCGGCGGGTACGATAACGGTCAAGGTCCGCTACTCTGACTTCCAGACCGTGACGCGGTCGCTGACGCTCTCCGTGCCCACCTCCGAGGCCGAGGTCCTGCGGGCCACGGCGCAGGCTCTGCTCGGTCGAACCGAGGCCGGCCGGCGACCGGTGCGGCTTCTCGGTGTCGGCTGCTCGAATCTGAGCACGGCTCCGATCGAGCAACTCAGGCTCTTTGCCGGGGGATGAAGCGGGCGGTTTGGGGCGATGGCCCTGGTAAGGTACGCGCCATGAAGATCTCCAATTTTCGCCTGGGCCTCCTGTTCATTCTCGCTTGCTTGCTGATATCTGCTGTTCTGACAGCTGCGATTCCGGCGCCCGAAGACGTCGCTGCTCCGCCCGAGGGTGCCGAGCGGACGGCTTCCGGGTTGGCGACCCGAGTTCTCGTGCCAGGGACCGGGACCACTCATCCGAGCAGTGTCGCGATGGTCACGGTCCACTACACGGGCTGGACCACGGACGGCAAGATGTTCGACAGCTCGGTCGAGCGCGGCGCACCGGCAACGCTACCTTTGGACCGAGTCATAGCGGGCTGGACCGAAGGGCTGCAACTGATGGTCGTGGGCGAAAAGCGGCGGATGTGGATTCCGGAGCGGCTTGCCTATGGCGGACGGGAGGGCCGACCGGCCGGAATGTTGGTTTTCGACGTCGAGCTTCTCGGTATCGAGGAGCCGCCGCCACCACCGGCGGCGCCCGAGGACGTGGCCGGGCCGCCAATGGACGCCATTCTCACGAAGTCCCGTCTGGCCAGTAAGGTCTTGGAGGCCGGCACCGGTACCGAGCACCCGACGAAGAAGAGTGAGGTGACGGTCCACTACTCGGGCTGGACTACCGACGGCAAGATGTTCGACAGCTCCGTCATGCGCGGCAAGCCGGCGGCATTTCGTCTCGATGCGGTCATCGCCGGCTGGACCGAAGGCGTCCAGCCCATGGTCCACGGAGAGACCCGCCGTTTCTGGGTCCCCGAGAAACTGGCCTACAAGGGGCAGGCGGGCGCGCCCGCGGGCATGCTGGTCTTCGACGTCACGCTGCTCGACTTCAAATAGTCGGCTCAACGCTGCTTCAAGCGATCGATCCTGCGCCGGTCGCGCTTGGTCGGGCGGCCCAGTCCGGGTTCACGAGGGGCTGTCTCGAGCGCCCGGCCTGCGCGGGAACGGCGTGGTGCGGGAGCAAGCTCGGGAGGTGTGAGGTCTTCGAACACTCGAGCGGCCTCGGCCTTGGGTAGAGGCCGGTCGCGGAGCTCGCGCACTTCGAGCACGCGAGCGTGACCGCGAAACGAGATCTGGACCCGGTCACCGACGACGAGGCCGCGATGGGCTTTGGCCGGGTTGTCGTTGACCTTGACGCGCCCAGCATTGCAGGCCTTGGTCGACTGGCTTCGGGTCTTGAAGACCCGGGCCACCTGGAGCCACTTGTCTAGCCTGACCGACATCTGAGAGCCTTGGTTTTCGTTATTCATGAACCGCTTGGTTTCCGGCTGGCAGCATTCGGCTCGAGTTGTCGTGAATCATCCAGGCTAGCAGCAGAGGGCAGACGCGCCGGCCGGCTGCGATCTCGATGTGCCAGGCTAGAATTGTCCCGTGCTTTCGTCAAAACAACGCTTTGCGCTGCTGCTGGTCGCTCTGCCCATCGTGATCGTGATTGTGGCACTCGTCTACATGCTCGCCATGGACGCCCTCGAAAGCGAGCCGCGCGGATTCTGGGAGTCTCTCGGCTGGGCCGCGGAAACCCTATCGACGACCGGCTACGGTGGCGATTCCCACTGGAGCCACCCCCTGATGGTGATCTTTGTCGTCGTCGTGCAGTTCGTCGGCGTGTTTCTGGTGTTTCTCATCTTCCCGATCTATCTGATTCCGTTCTTGGAGGAGCGCTTCGAGTCGCGGCTGCCCAAAAGCACGCCCAACGCCAGCGATCACGTGGTGGTCTATCAGTACGGAGCGCCCGTGGCTGCGCTCCTCGACGAGATGAAGCGGTCCGACATCGAGACGGTGGTGATCGAAGCCGAGGAGCGGCAGGCTCGGCGCCTCTTGGAGCGTGGCCACCAGGTCGTTCAAGGCGCTCTCGACGATGGCGCTCTCGACCGGAGCAATCTTCTGTCCGCGAGGGCACTAGTGGTCAATGGCAGGGACGACGAGAACGCGGCCGTGATCCTCGCCGCTCGTGAGGCCGGCTTCGAGGGCGATGTCCTGGCGATCGTCGAGGAGCCGTACCATCGCAAGCCGATGAGCCTGGCCGGAGCCACGGCCGTCTTCACGCCACGGCATATTCTGGGAGCGGCCCTGGCGGCCCGAGCCAGCGAGCGGATCAGTCCGCGGGTCGAAGGCGCTCAGGTGGTGGGCAAGCTAGTGGTGAGCGAGGTTCGGATCGGCGCTCAGAGTGAGCTGGTCGGTAAGACGCTGCGCGAATCCGATCTCGGCCATCGAACCGGAGTCACGGTCATCGGGCAGTGGGTGGAGGGGCGTCTTCAGGCCCCGCCCACGGCGGATATGAGGCTCGAGCGGGCCGGCATTCTGATCGTCGCCGGGAGCGACGAGGCTGTTCACCGCCTGGGGGAGGTCTGCGCTGGCACGACCAGGTTGCGTCGTGCCGGACCTTTCGTGCTTGCCGGCTTCGGCGAGGTCGGTCGTAAGGTCGCGGAGCTGCTGCTCGACGTCGGCGAGCGAGTCGAGGTGATCGACCGCAAGGATGGCGAGGGGGTGGACCGCGTCGGCGACATTCTCGACTATCGAGTGCTCGAGTTGGCGGGCCTGCGCGAAGCGCAGGCAGTCATTCTGGCGGTCGACAGCGATGCGGCGACGCTGTTTGCGACCGTGATCCTCAAAGACTTCGCGCCCGAGGTGCCGGTGATCGCTCGGGTGAATCAAGCACAGAATGTCCAGAGAATTCATCGAGCGGGTGCGGACTTCGCACTGTCTATCAGCCAGGTTTCGGGCCAGATTCTGGCCGGCCGGCTTCTGGGTCGCGAGAGCATCTCGCTGGATCCAAGAGTCAAGGTTCTCAAGGTCTCGTCGTACGACTTGGAGGGCAAGCATCCGTCCGAGCTCGGTATTCGCGAACGCACCGGTGTTTCGGTCGTTGCCGTCGAGCGCTCCGAACGGCTGATCCTCGAGTTCGGATCCGATTTTCGTTTCCTGGAGGGCGACGGCGTCTACGTTTGCGGCAGCGTCGAGGCCACGCAGTCGTTCATCGAGACCTTTCCGCAGCCCAGGAGTCGCGAAGCCTAGCGATGTCACGATCGCGGCGCTCTTCAATACGCGCTCGCTCGCTCAGGTAGTTTTGCTCCTCCTGATCGCGGGCCTCTGGGTTCGGCAGCTTGGCCAGTCGATCGCGATGGAGGATCTCCAGATTCGCCAGTTCCGCGCGCGCCTTGCCGCGTATCTCGGCGACCTGGGCGCGCGCTTCGTCGGTCAGGGCCTCGTGGCTGGGCTTTGCTATTCCCTGTTGCTCGAGGCGCTCGAGCGCGATCTCGTAAGCGGTCTTCATGT
>JAAENP010000437.1 GCA_024224155.1 bacterium | reverse complement strand
TGGCGATACCCTGGGCCAACCTCTCGAGAAGCTTGGCGTAATAATGGAAGCCCTCGAAGCGGACACAGAGCTCGTCCATCTGTCCCGGCTGTGCCGTGTCGAGCAAGATCTTGAAGTTCGGCATCAGATCGTGCATCAGCGCCAGGAGCTTGTCATTGTCGGCCCCTACGGACCGGAGCTGCTTGACCCGTTGGTCGATCTTCCGGGCAGCTTCGATCTGTTGCTCCGACAGGCTCAATTCGATGTCCTTCCCTTGCTCGGAAGAGGGCAGTCTTGCGGGGCGCAAGCGTACTCCGCCGCCACGCACGCGGCCAGTTCGCGTTCCTCCTTGCCCAAGAGGTCGCCCGTCGCCCGGGAGGGGCCTTCAGGCTGGCATGGGCCATCCATTTGGAGACGGTCGGCAGAGGGAAGCTCTTCTATAGGGCATGTATCGCGAAGGTATGCGGCGCGAAAAAGCCATTCTTGCATACGACCCGACTGGTCGGTGCTGAGCACGACCTGAGAGGCTCTCTGGAGATAAATACCCGGCAAAAAGGTTCCTTTTCGGAGACGACCGGAAGGGCCGGAATCGGCCACCGGACTAAACCGCTCTCGCGGTAGTTTGTGGCGTCGGGCGAGGACTGTGCGGTAACGGGCTGGGTCTGTCCTGTGTTGAGATTTGGGGTTTCGAGCCTCACTCAAGACAGGAGCAGCCCCATGACGGATAAAACCATCAGCCCGTTACGCCGACGCATGATCGAGGACATGACGGTCCGCGGTTTCGCGCCGAAGACCCAGACAGATTACATCCGAGCGGTGAGGGATTTCACGGCCTTTTTCGGTCGCTCGCCGGATCGGGCGAGCGCGGAGGATCTGCGGCGCTATCAGCTGCACATGCGATCCATCGGGGCCGCGGCCACGAGCATGAATGCGGCGGTCTCGGCCTTGCGCTTCTTCTTCACGGTGACGCTGGGCCGGGGCGATGCGCAGGTCGGCATGACGACGGTTCGCCAGCCGCACAGGCTGCCGGTGGTCCTGAGCCCCGAGGAGGTCAGGCGTCTTCTCGATGCGGCCCGGGGGCCCAAGTACCAGGCGGCGCTCGGCGTGGCCTATGGCGCGGGCCTGCGTGCCTCGGAGATTGTCTCGCTCAAGGTCGGTGACATCGATAGCGATAGCGAGCGCATGGCGATCCGAGTGGAACAGGGAAAGGGGCGCAAGGACCGCTATGCCATGCTGTCGCCGGCTCTGCTCGATCTCCTGCGCGCTTGGTGGTGTGCCGCCCGGAACCGCGGCGTGGCCCTGCCCGGGGGCTGGCTGTTTCCCGGCCAGAACCCGGTCAACCCGCTGACCACCCGCCAGCTCAATCGCGCCTTCCACGGCGCCAGGGAGGCCGCTGGGATCGACAAGCGCGTCTGTCTGCATACGCTCAGGCACTGTTTTGCTACCCATCTCCTGGAGCAAGGCGTGGACATCCGTGTGATCCAAGTGCTCTTGGGGCACAGGAAATTGGACACGACGGCGCGCTATAGCCAAGTCGCCAGCAAGACCCTCCGCTCGGTCAAGGGCCCGCTGGAGATGCTCGCGGTGAGAAAGAAAAACAAGGCCTCGTAAAGCTGGCGGCCTCGTGTCGCGTGAAGGGCTGGAGGTCGCGGATATCTTCCGCGCCCATGGCCCTGCCTGGCGACAATCCCAGGCAGGGCATCTCAGCCTCGGCCAGCTCAAGGTGATGTCGGCGATCGAGCGTTGCCGCACAGCGGCGCTCGGCGGGCACGTCGCGCGTTGCGAGGACTGTGCTCATGTTCAGATCGCCTACAACTCCTGCCGCAACCGGCACTGTCCCAAGTGCCAGGCTGCGGCGGCCAAGGACTGGCTGGCCGCGCGCCAGGCCGAGCTCCTGCCGGTGACCTACTTTCATGTGATCTTTACCCTGCCGGCTCAGATCGCCGACATCGCCTATCAGAACAAGGCCGAGGTCTATGGCATCCTGTTCAGGGCCGCCGCCGAGACCCTGATCACCATCGCCGCCGACCCCAAGCATCTCGGCGCCCGCATCGGCCTCACCGCCGTGCTCCACACCTGGGGCTCGGCACTCCCGCATCATCCCCATATTCACATGATCGTGCCAGGCGGCGGGATCTCACTCGACGGCGAGCGCTGGATCTCCTGCCGGCCACGCTTCTTTCTGCACGTGCGCGTGCTCTCGCAGCGGTTCAAGCGCCGGTTCCTGGAAATGCTCGCAGCGGCCCACAAGGCAGGCCGCCTACAGTTCTTCGGTGACCATGCCAGACTGGCCGAGCAGCGCGCCTTTGCGGCTTATCTGGCGCCCTTGCGTAAGATCAAGTGGGTGGTCCACGCCAAGCCCCCGTTCGACGGTGAGCCTGAAACGGTGCTCGCTTATCTCAGCCGCTACACCCACCGGGTCGCCATCTCAAACAGCCGGCTGATCGCCCTCGACGACAATGGCGTGACATTCAAATGGAAGGACTACCGAGCCAAGGGCCGCAATCCCTGGACCACCATGACCCTGGCGCCTAGCGAGTTCAT
>JAAENP010000436.1 GCA_024224155.1 bacterium | reverse complement strand
CAAGATCACCAACCAGGCGCTCCAGCGCCTGACCCGGGCCGAGATCCTGCGCTTGCCGCTCGCCGATTCCAAGATGCACGATACGGTGGAGAAGATCTACCGCAAGACGGAATCTCACATCGACGTCATCCACCGGGTCAACGAGGAGCGAGTGGCTCTGTTGCAGAAGGGTGACGAGCTGCCGCCCGGCGTGATCAAGCTGGTCAAGGTCTACGTCGCCATGAAGCGCAAGCTCCAGGTCGGCGACAAGATGGCCGGCCGTCACGGCAACAAGGGCGTCATCTCGAGGATTCTTCCCGTGGAGGACATGCCCTATCTGCCCGACGGCACGCCGGTCGAGATCGTGCTCAATCCACTCGGCGTACCGAGCCGTATGAACGTCGGACAGATTCTCGAGACCCACCTCGGGTGGGCCGGGGAGGCCCTGGGTCTGAAATTCGCGACGCCGGTTTTCGACGGCGCCAGCGAAAAGCTGATGAAGGAGTACATGGAGGAAGCCGAGCTGCCGACCTCTGGCAAGACCCGGCTTTACGACGGTGTGACCGGCGAAGCTCTCGAGCAGAGAGTCACGGTCGGTTACATCTACATGTTGAAGCTCTCGCACCTGGTGGACGACAAGATCCACGCCCGGTCGATCGGCCCGTACTCGCTGATCACTCAGCAACCCCTGGGCGGTAAGGCCCAGTTCGGCGGCCAGCGCTTCGGAGAAATGGAAGTCTGGGCGCTCGAGGCCTATGGCGCGGCCTACACCTTGCAGGAGCTGTTGACCGTCAAGTCCGACGACGTCGAAGGACGCAGCCGCGTCTATGAAGCGATTGTCAAGGGCGACGTTCCCGAGGACCCGGGTCTTCCGGAATCGTTCAACGTTCTGGTTCGCGAGCTGCAGAGCCTGTGCCTGGACATCGAGTTGCTGAAGACCTGAGTTGCTCGAGACATGAACACACCATTCCGAAACTACGATCTCGTTTTAGCCGCGATGCATCCACGTCCGCTGCGCCGTTTCGCGAAGGAGGCAAACGTTGCAATCAGTCCATTTTTTCGATAAGCCGCAATCGCTCAAGGACTTCAACGCCATCCGCATTTCGATCGCGTCTCCGGAGAAGATCAACTCCTGGACATTCGGCGAGGTCACCAAGGCGGAGACCATCAACTATCGCACCTTCAAGCCGGAGCGCGACGGGCTCTTCTGCGCCAAGATCTTCGGTCCGATCACCGATTGGGAGTGCCTGTGCGGTAAGTACAAGCGCATGAAGCACCGCGGCGTGGTGTGCGACAAGTGTGGAGTCGAAGTCACCCGTTCGCGGGTCCGGCGCGAGCGCATGGGCCACATCCAGTTGGCCAGCCCGGTCTCGCACGTGTGGTTCTTCAAGGGGCTGCCGAGCCGCATCGGCCATCTGCTCGATCTCTCGCTGCGCGATCTCGAGCGCATTCTCTACTTCGAAAGCTACGTCGTCATCGAGCCGGGGGACACCGAGCTCAAGGAGCGTGAGCTGCTGTCGGAGGAACGCTTTCGTGAGCTGCGTGAAGAGTGGGACGAGGACGCCTTCGAGGCGCGCATGGGTGCCGAGGCGATCAAGGAGCTGCTGTCGCGGATCGATCTCGAGGAGCTGGCCGAAGAGCTGCGCATCGTGATGAAGACCGACACCAGCCAGATCCGCCGGCTGAAAGCGGCGAAGCGGCTGAAGGTCGTCGATGCCTTCCGGGGCAGCGGACACCGTCCCGAGTGGATGATCCTGGACGTCATCCCGGTGATTCCGCCCGAGCTCCGTCCGCTGGTGCCGCTCGACGGCGGGCGGTTCGCGACCAGTGACCTCAACGACCTCTACCGCCGCGTGATCAACCGCAACAACCGGCTCAAAAAGCTGCTCGAGCTGCGCGCTCCCGAGGTGATCGTGCGCAACGAGAAGCGCATGTTGCAGGAAGCGGTCGACGCGCTGTTCGACAACGGCCGGCGCGGCCGGGTGCTCAAGGGCTCGAACAACCGGCCCCTGAAGTCGCTCTCCGACACGCTGAAGGGCAAGCAGGGGCGCTTCCGCCAGAACCTGCTCGGCAAGCGCGTCGACTACTCGGGCCGTTCGGTGATCGT
>JAAENP010000435.1 GCA_024224155.1 bacterium | reverse complement strand
TGTTGTCGGTCCCAGTGGGCGCGTATCGTGGGGCGCCGGTGGCCTGCGACGGCCGGTGCTGGCGCTGTTGTCGGTCCCAGTGGGCGCGTATCGTGGGGCGCCGGTGGCCTGCGACGGCCGGTGCTGGCGCTGTGTTTGTCGGTCCCAGCGTACGTGGGGCGCCGGTGGCCACTGCAGGTTCAGAGAGCCCAGAGCTGGGCGGCCTCGCGACCCACGGTGCCCGCTGCGACCGGCATATACCCGGGACCCTCCGCGTGCCGACCAACGACCTCAGGATCCAGAATTTCACTAAAGGTAAGCTCATGGGGTCGCCTTCGGCGGGTTGATCCACACCGCTTCCGGTAACTTCCCCGGCCGCGGCATGCGGCCTTTGAAGCGCTCTGGGTTGGCCTCGAAGGCCGCGCGCAGCACCTCGGCGCGCTGCTGGAGAATCTGCTCGGCGCGACCGTAATGGACATCGGCCGGCGTCAAATAGGCCAGGCTCGAATGACGGTGCTCCGTGCAGTACCAGGTCATAAATGGCGCGCAGAAACTGCGGCTATCCGCCAGCGAACCGAAGCGATCCGGGAAGCTTGGGTGGTACTTCATCGTCTTGAACTGGGCCTCGGAGAACGGATTGTCGTTGCTGGTGTAGGGCCGATTGTGGCTCTTCCTCACACCCAGATCGGCCAGCAGCAGCGCCAGAGACTTCGCCGTCTGGCTGGGCCCCCGGTCGGCGTGCAGCGTCACCTGATCACGGCTGATGCCTTGCCTATGTAACGAATCCGTGACCAGGCGCTCAGCCAGCTTCGCCGACTCGCGCGGCGCCACCATCCAACCGACCACCAAGCGGCTGTACAGATCGAGGATGACGTAGAGGTAGTAGTAAGTCCACTTCACCGGACCCTTGAGCTTCGTGATGTCCCACGTCCAGACCTGGTTCGGTGCCGTCGCCACCAGCTCCGGCTTGGCGTAGGCTGGGCGGCGCAGCTGGTTGCGGCGCTCGCGCAGCTCGCCTTCGGCCTCCAGGATGCGGTACATCGTACGCACCGAGCACAGGAAGACCTGCTCGTCGTCGAGCAGCACCGCCCAGATCTGGTGCGGGGAGCGATCGACGAATCGCGGCGAATGCAACACCTCCACCACCGCCTGGCGCTCCTCAGCCCTCAGTGCCAGAGGCGGCCGGGGCCGCGGCTTCGCGGGCCGCGGCTCCGGGTCTCGATGACGGTAGTACGTCGCCCTGGGCAGGTTCAGCGACGAACTCGCGGCCTTCACACCGACCGTCGCCGACAGCGTCGTCGTCGCCTCCATTACGAGCTCTCTACCTCCTGGCTCCCCAGAAGCTGAAAGAGTTTTTTTTGCACATCGATGATCATCTCGGCCTTCGCTAGCTGCTGACGCAAGCGCGCATTCTCCCGCTCGAGCTCGGCGACGCGACGCGCCTCCGCGCTCACCTTGCGCGGCTTGCGACCCCGCTTCTTGGGCGTCAGACCTGCCAGAACACCTTCGTCGCGCTGTCGGCGCCACTTCGTCAAATGCGACGAATACAGACCTTTACGCCGCAGCAGGGCGCCGATCTCACCGAGCTTCGTACACGCCTCGACTTCTTCGAGCGTGTCGAGCTTGTACTTCGCCGTGAACGTCCGGCGCCGCGCTTTGGCCGGTACCTCAGGGTCCGGATCTGATGCGGATCTCGCCGGCCTCGATGGCTCGCTCAGTACCAATGGCTTCATGGATCTCCTCCGTCGCCCTCTTCCCTAATTTCGGGGGACTCCAGTGTCTCACGTACATTGGCACAGAGGGGGTACCTACGTCGGCTATCGTTTCAGGAAGCTGGATCCTGAGCTCGAGTTCCCACCCAAGATCGACCTCGTGGAGGTACCGTCGATGTTAGAGCAGCGTGTGACCGAATGGGCCGAGCAATGGAAACGGGAAGGCTTGCGGGAAGGTGAGGCCAGGCTCCTGCTCCGCCAACTGGAGCGCAAGTTCGGCGTCCTGCCGTCATGGGTGGGCAAGCAGGTGGAGTCCGCCGATGCCCGGCTCTTGCTGGAATGGGGGGAACGGGTGCTGACCGCGAGCAGCCTGGAGCAGATCTTCGAACGCGATTCGAGCTCGGATCACCGG
>JAAENP010000434.1 GCA_024224155.1 bacterium | reverse complement strand
GTCGGCGTTGGCAGTGGCGGCCACCGGAGGCCTTCGAGTAGCCTTGTATCTCCTGGACAACCAACGTCATCGGCGATGACGCTACTCGAACGGGTTCTGCTTGTCCTCTGCGCCCCGTACCTCATACTACGCGGCATGTTCCGCGATCTGGGAACGTGGCTGACCCGGAGGTACGGGTGGCGCACCTCGTCGAGGGAGCCGTCCTGGGAAGTGAGTGCGGAGTGTTCGGTGACGTCACCGGAGAACCTCGAGCGCGTCGCGGCCGGGTTCCGCGATCAGGGCGTCGTCTTTGGCTGGCAAATGTACCTTCAGCACTACGAATCGGGAGCCTATGTGGTCTTCGACTCCATGGCCGGCTTCGAGGCGGCGATCTCCGAAGCGACGCCGGGGGACCGATTCACCCTTTACGCCTCGGCCCTCGAGGCTCGACGCCCGAGTCTGGTGGCTCGCTTCGATCTCGCTCGAATTCCGGCCGACGGCAGCGCTTCGACGCCTGAGCTCGAGGCGATCAAGTCGCTCGTCGATCAGGAGGATTCGGAGATCGTCTACGTCGCGCGTTCTGGGTCGGAGCCGTACGTCGACTACGTCTGTGGCGCATTCGATGACGTCGATTGGCGGGATCTCATCGACGAGTGGCGGGACTTGACCGGCGAGATCCTGGGCTTTGACGAAAAGTGCGTATTCCGACGATTCCGACCACCCATTCCGGGGCAAAGCGACCAGTAGCCTGAGCGAGTCGATGCAGGGGTCCTCCTCGGGTCAATAGTGGTCGGCTTGCGCCGTCGTCGGGGCCATCATACTGCACAGATTCGAGCGATCCGGAGCTTCCGTGCGCCAGCGCGCTCCGTTGTAGGGCACGCTGGCCCACGAGACGCGCCCACGGGGTCGACCTGAGGGCTTCTCCCCCGTCTCAACCGCCACGGACGTGAGTCGCGGACACAAGCCTTGCGGAGGCCGAGATCGCCTCCTTGCGCGCCCTACGTGAATTCTGCTTCCGCTTCTGCGACCGGAGTCCGTGCCGGTGCAGGCTGGTCGTGCGCCGTACTGCACGAGATCGATCGGCCCTTCCGCGCGCCAGCACGTTCCGTTGCAGGGCATGCCGGTCCACGAGACGCGCCCACGGGGTCGACCTGAGGGCTTCTCCCCCGTTTCAACCGCCACGGGCGTGAGTCGCGGACACCAGCGTTGCGGAGGCAGAGGTCGCCTCCTTGCGTGGCCTACGTGAATTCTGCTTCTGATTCCGCCGTCGGAGTCCGAGCCGGTGCAGGCTGGGCTGGGCGCCTCGAAGTGTGTGGGTTCAGTCATCTGCCCTCCTTGGTGCTTTGTGCGAGAGCCTTCTTGCGCCGAACCGACTCGCCCTCCAGCGCGAGCTCGTAGGCGTTGTGGACGAGGCGGTCGAGGATGGCGTCGGCCAAGGTCGGATGATCGATCGCCTCGTGCCAGGCGTTGACCGGCAGCTGAGAGGTGACCATCGTCGAGCGCACCTCGTGGCGATCTTCGAGGATTTCCAGGAGCTCGAGACGATCGGCGTCGGCCAGAGGCGCCAGGCCCCAATCGTCGAGGACGATCAAGTCGGTCTTGGCCAGGCCCGCCATCAGCTTGGGATAGCGGCCATCGGCATGGGCCAGCCTCAGCTCTTCGAAGAGTCGGGGCACGCGCAGGTACTGTACTGTGTAGCCTTCGCGGCAGGCTTTCTGCGCCAGGGCACAGGCGAGAAAGGTTTTACCGACGCCGGTGGAGCCAGTGAGTAAAACATTACGGTGTCGGGCGATCCAGTCGCACGAAGCCAGCGCTAGAAATAAACTTTTATCTAGCTTCCGTCGGATGCGGTAGTCGACATCCTCGACACAGGCATATCCCTGGCGAAGCTTGGCCTTTCTGAGCCGAGTTTTAAGGCGTCGACTCGATCGTTCGGTGGCTTCGCGATCGATCAGAAGCCCCAGTCGGTCTTCGAATCTCAGATCCTCGATGTCGCTCATCTGTAGCTGCTCTTCCATGGCTTTGGCCATGCCCACCAGACGCAGCGCGCGGAGTTGGTCCAAGGTGGGATGTATCAGCATGGCGAGACCTCCCGCGAGGCACTTTGATAGTACGACGCGCCGCGCACGTTGCCGTGCTCGATGGTCCGAGCTGGCGGCGCAATTTCGGGGAGCGCTTGCTGATCCAAGCCGTTCTTGAGAATCGAGCGGATGCTCTTGTACGACAGGCCACCGATCGCCAGCGCTCGCCGGCAGGCTGCCTCCAGACGATCCTTGCCATAACGCCTCGAGAGGCGATGTAGGCCCAGGCAGGAATGCAGGCCCTGATGCGGGTGGGGCTTGGAGATCATGATCGCCTCGACCACCTCCCCCGTCGCCGGGCCGCTCTCGTGAGCCCACTTCACCAGCTTCTGGGCGTCCCAATCAGCATAATGACGGTGCGCGGCGGGTTGGTGCTCCCGAACCGTCGTGCACTGACCTGGCACGTAACTGCGCACATGGCAGGCGACCCGCTGGCCACGGTGCAGACACTCCACCGTACAGGCGGTGAAACGCACGTCCAGCTCCTGGCCCACGAGCTGGTAGGGCACGCTGTAGAAGTGCTCGTCGACCTCGAGGTGGTAGTCCGGCCCCACGCGGCCCTTGACCCAGTCCGCGTACTCGAAGCTCGCCGCTGGCAAGGGCTTCAAAGCGGGCCGGTCCAGGGTCTCGAATTGCGAGCGCCGGCTGCCGGGTAGCTTGCGGAACGGCCTGTTGTTGAGCCGCTCCAGCAGCTCGTAGATCGCCGTGTTCAGCTCGCTCAACGAGAAGAACTGACGATGGCGAAGGCACGCCAGGATCCAACGCTCGACGATCTGAACCCCGACCTCCACCTTCGCTTTATCCTTTGGCTTGCGCACCCGAGCCGGGATCACCGCCGTGGAGTAGTGGGTCGCCAGATCCTGGTAGGTACGGTTCAGGTCCGGCTCGTAGCGACAGGGTTTGTCCACCCCCGACTTCAGGTTGTCGGGGATCACCAGCTCCGACACGCCGCCGAAGAACTCGAAGGTGCGCACGTGCGAGCCGATCCAGTCCGGCAGTTTCTGGCTGCGGGTGGCTTCGGCATAGGTGTAGTTACTCGCGCCCAGCACCGCGACGAAGATCTGGGCCTCATGGATCTCGCCGCTGGCCGGGTCGGTGATCGGCACCGTCTGCCCGCAGTAGTCCACAAACAGCTTCTCACCGGCCTTGTGCTGCTGGCGCATGCTCAGGTCCAGCCGGCCGCGCCACTGCCCGTACAGCTCGCAGAAACGGCTGTACTGGTACCCGTCCTCGGGGTACTCGACCTTGTACTCGTCCCACAACAGCTGCAGCGTCACCCCGGGCTTCTTCAGCTCGTGATGGATCTCGCTCCACACTGGCAACGGTCGCGACGGCGGCGACGCCGTGGCAGGGAAAAGTCGCTGCTCCAGGCTCACCTCGTCCATCTCTTCCACCTGGGCCCAGTCCAACCCGGCCTC
Source organism: bacterium (assembly GCA_024224155.1). Classification (NCBI taxonomy): domain Bacteria; species bacterium. Next base: position 1,896 of record JAAENP010000434.1, on the reverse strand, counting down.
CTCGGCTCGGGTGCGGTAATCCAACACGGTCGTGTGGCCGGTCTGGCAGGCGCGCGCCGTCTGGCGCACGCCCAGTCTCATGTGCCACAACAGTCTGAGAATCTGTCGCGTCTTTCGCATCGGTAGTCTCCTCGCTGGCATCGTGTCCTCCTTGGGAGGACACGATACAGGGTCGCGAGGAGAACCCTCATCGGCTCGCTCAAGACAGACTCGAGCCAGGTAACCAGCGATTCCGATCCAAGCCGACCACCCTTCCGACAGGCGTCGGCCAAGTGGTCGGCTTCAGACTGGAATCGGTGGTCGCCTTGCTCTGGAATCGGTGGTCGCCTTCCCTCGGAACAGGTGGTCGGCTTGCCTCGGAATATGCAAAGGAGGTCAACCACAACAACACCGAAGCCTACCTGTGCGAGTCCGCGCTCGTACAGAACACTCTGCTCGAACCTCGCAACTACCGCGGGGGTACGCAGCTAGGGTCGTTCCGCCGGAGAGTCCGGACAAGGGCGGCCACGAAGGAGCCAGGCAGAGTGACTTCGGGAGACGGCATTTCGGCCTACATGGTGTGCCAGTCACCGCCCTTAGATGAAGCACTGGGGATCGGACCCTGCCGATCCTTCTGGCGCCGGATACGCGGTTATCGGCGTGGGATCATGTGGGTGATGCATGTCATCGCCTGGAGACAACGGCGTTGAGACAAACCGGTGAGGTTCCAAGTCGTCCGATGGTCGGTAAGCCGAGCCTATAAGCCGCAGGTGAAATGGCTCTGGTGATGCGGCGGTGAGGAGAAGGTCGTCTTAGCCGCCTCCTCTTTGGGGACCACAGCAGATCCGGAGTAGCTGGAAGCCCTCAGCGGGCCTCAGTGAAAGGAGAAACCGTAGAAGACGGGGAAACGGAGCAGACCACACGGGGAGAGCTAGCCTCTCTAGCTGAAGCCACCAAATGGCCCGCCCGCGCTCTTGCCGGGCAACCCGGGGAGTCGCTAAGACACAGCCCCAAATGGGTCCGCAGCCCGATCTCCGTGGTTACGAGACGTGAAAGACACACCATGACCAAGAAACGGAAAGTGCACTCATTGACCGGCAGGATCACCCTGGGGTTGATGATCCAGGCCTTTCAGGCGGTGAAGCAAAATCGGGGCGCAGCGGGTATCGACAAGGTCAGCGTCGACATGTTCGACGTCAACCGCGACGAGAACCTCGTGGCTCTGATGAGGGACCTGAAGACCGGAAACTTCCGGCCTAAGCCCCTTCGCCGGGTCTACATTCCCAAAGACCCGAAGGCGAAGAAGCTTCGCCCATTGGGCATACCAGTGGTCCGAGATCGCGTCGCCCAGGAAGTGCTCCGCAGGCTTCTGGCGCCGATCTTCGAACCGAAGTTTCACCAGGCGTCCTTCGGGTACATCCCGAAACGCAACTGCCACCAGGCCATCGAGCGGGTGCTGGCGTACCACGCGGACGGGTATCGGGTCGTTCTCGACGCCGACGTCGCCGCGTTCTTCGACAACATCCCGTTCAAGGTCATCATGGCAGCCCTTGCAGAGGAAGTCGCGGATGGCAACATCCTGCGATTGGTCGAGAAATTTCTCGCTGCTGGAGTGATGGAAAACGGCGTGTTCAAGCCAACGACGGTGGGGGTCCCGCAAGGCGGCGTCTTCTCACCTCTGCTGGCCAACGTCGTGCTCAATCATCTCGACTGGGCGCTCGACGGCGCCGGCTATCGCTTCGCGCGATATGCCGACGACTTCGTGATCGTCTGTCAGACAAAACAGCAGGCGCAAGAGGCTCTGACCCTCGTGCGACGTGTGCTCGAAAACGACCTCGGGCTGGCCCTCAGCCCACAGAAGACGAAGATTACAACCTACGGGGAAGGCTACGAATTCCTCGGGTTCTTCCTCTCGTC
>JAAENP010000433.1 GCA_024224155.1 bacterium | reverse complement strand
GATCACGGCTCAGATCGACGGCATCCTGGCCGACAACGCGATGGAGAAGATCGTTGCCTTCGCCTGCAACTGGTGTTCGTACGCGGGAGGCGACAACGCCGGAACCTCGCGTCTGCAATACCCGCCGGCAATCCGGTTGATCCGGACCATGTGCAGCGGCCGTGTGGATCAGCGTTTCATCTGGCATGCCTTCGAGCAGGGAGCGCCAATGCTGCTGGTCTCGGGGTGTCACTTCTCCGACTGCCACTACACCGACGCGGTGACCTGGACCCAGCGGCGCGTGGAGAAGGTCTGGACCCAGATGGAGAAGCTCGGCATTCGGCCGGAGCGCCTCCAGCTCGAGTGGATCAGCGCCGCCGAAGGCCAGAAGTTCGCTCGAGTCATGCGCGAGCTCGACGAGATGCTCCAAAGCGTGACCGAGGAAGAGGTCGCCGAGACGGTGAAGATCCTCGCGAAAAAGAAGCTCAGCAAGCCCAAGAAAGTGCTTGGTCCGGCGGCCGTCGTAAGCGCGGCGCCGCCGCCGTCATCGGCCGGCGCCAGTGAGCAAGGACCTCCGGCATGACCGACGCCAAGACGTTCTACTGTTTGCGCTGTCAGAACCGATTCCCGATCGCCTACGACCCCAAGCAGGTCGCGGAGCGATCCTGCCCCAAGTGTGGAAGCAACAGCGTGCGGCTCGAGACGCCCGCGGCCGCCGCGAGCAGAAAAGGAGAATGATGCGATGCCCGAGGTAATGAGCCGAGCGTGGGCACAGCAGGTGCTCGAGGAGCATCGCGAGCTGCGCGCGAAGAAGACCTATCTGCGAGATTTCCTCAGACAGCCGCGGCCGGAGACCGGCAAGTCCGGCGCCCACACCTGGGCCGCGGAGCTCGCCCGCCAGCTTGTCTCACTGCACGACGAGCTGTTTCGGCATTTCCGGTTCGAAGAAGAGGGTGGCATGGTCGAGGAGATCGAGGTTCGGCACCCACGGGCGACCACAACCATCGAGCGACTGGTGGGCGAGCACCCCGAGATGCTGCGCGACCTGCGCAAGCTCATGGACGCGGCGCTCAGGTACTCCGAGGGCCGAGAGCCCGAGGACCCGCTCCTTCGGCATCGCGTAGCGGTCCTGCTGGACCAGCTCGAGCGTCACGAGATGGAGGAGAACGGCCTCATCCAGGATCTCGAGGTTCAGGACCTGGGCCTGGGCGATTAGGTACTTCTGGATCGGCTTCACGCGACTGGTTTGCAGGCGAGTCTCTCCGTCGACTCGAGTCGATTGAGGGCCGCCGGTGCCTCCTTTCGCTCGCGCGGAGAGGCTTCGCTCCAGGAGGCACGCGGGCGGCCCTTCAGGCACACAGGACCGACCCCCTTTCGAGCGCGGGGTAAGGAGTGACCGAGGCTCGCTCCTCGACGGCGGGATTTCGCCACGGTATTTCTGAGTACGGTAGGGGTCCCCGCCGATACCTCGGCCTAGCTCTATTTCACCTTCATCATCGGCAGCTCGATGTAGGAGCTGTGAGTGCGGTCGCGGTAGACGGTAACCCTGGGCGCCTTTCCGGCATTCGGATAGAGGTCGTGGTTGGGACCGTCGGCACCGGCGACGGTGACCCTGAGGCGGTGCCCTTCATCGATCACGATGGCAGTGCCCATGAGGTCGAACACGAGCTCAACCGGCTCCTTTTTGGATAGCTTGAGTCGATCCTTCTTCCGGCAGGGGTGAAAGGGCAGGCCGAAGTTGTCCCATGGCGACTCGGCGACGCTGCGGAAGGCCGCCCGAAGCATGCCTTCGGTTACGTAGTGGGCGTTGCCTTCGGCGTCTATCTCCTCCAGGTAGACGAAGAAATCGCCGTCCTTCTGGGTCGAGGTGACCCAGAGATGGACGACGGGATAACCGACGACGGCCCAGTTCCTCTCCATCGGCTCAGAGGTGTAGGTGAGCGCTTTTTCGTCTTCCGAGGTTCGTTCGTCGTAGAAGGTCGTACCCGGCGGATCGTCGCGCTCGACGCCGTAGCCGGTCATCCAACGCGAGTAGCTGCCCATGCTCGCGGTGAAGTCGACCTTGTACCTGTCGCGTGCCCTCTTTTTGCTCGGTTTCTCGGTGCCGAGGCGGCCATCGTTGACCGAAGCCACGGTTCCCGAGTCGCCGTCCCCAAAGAAGTACTTCTCCGCCTTGGCTTTGCGCGGCGGCCACTGCGCGGTCGCCTTCCACCGCCTGCCGTCCTCGGCTTCGATCTCGTCCCGGCTCAGGTCCTGCCCCGGGCTCTGCGGCACCGTGTTGTTGCCGCGCATCAGGTAGTAGTGGACCGGCTTTTCGTCCATGATGCCGTTGTCGATACCCTTCAGCCAGTAGTCGAACCAGCGCAGGATCTCGGCCCTGTGTACCACTCCGCCGATGCCGGCCGAGTGAGGCCAGGGACCGATGGTCATCTTCTGCGGACCCGGTTTGAGGTTCTCGTACATCAGGGCCTGCTGGGTGGCGTACTGGTCATACCAGCCCAGGAGGTGGTAGGCGGGGATGCCGGCATCCTTGATCGCCTCGGCGCCGTGAATCGAGCTCGCCATGTCCCAGGACCAGGGGGCGCCGTTCTCCCGGGTGATCCGCGAGTTGCGGTACTTCGTTCGATTGGACATCGGGTAGGGCCAGAAGTTGTCCTCGTGCTCGGCGACGGCGGCGTCGCGCATCGAGCCGTCAGTGTCTTCGTCGACCCGTGCCGGCAGGTTGGCTCGGCCCGTGTCCATCCGCCAGACGATGTTCGTCCAGACTTGCATGAAGTCCTTCTTGTAGGCACCACCCTGATAGATGAAGTCGTAGAGAACCGGGCCTGCCATCTCGGCGACGATCGCATCCAGGTGAGGTGGTGCCTGGGTGGCGGCATGATAGGTGGTCATTCCCGAGTACGAGCGCCCCCACATGCCGATGTGGCCGTCGCTCCACTCTTGAGCTGCCAGCCACTCGACGATCTCGTAGACGTCGGCCGTTTCCTCGGCGGAAAACTCGCCATTGCGAAACCCGAAGGAAGAGCCGGTACCGCGGGCGTTGGCGAGGGCCAGTACGTAGCCGTGGCGGAGGATCTCCTGCAGAAAAGAGTATTCGTCGACCATGGTGACGACCTGGCCCCCCTCCTCCCAGGCCCGCAGATAACGGGTGTAGACCAAGATGACCGGCAGAGGCTCTGTCGGCTCGTGACCATTCACCGTTGGCAGGAAGTAGTTGACGGCCAGGAGAGTCCCGTCGAGCATCGGCACGTACTCGGCGTGCCGCGTCCAGTCGTCGAAGATCGGCTCCGAATAGCCGCTGTAGCGGCCAAAGGCGGATATCTGGGCGTTCGAGATCGACGGCAGCGAGATCGAGAGGGTGGTCAGAATCGCGGCGGCCGTGGCGAGTGCCGCCGGCCAAGACACCTTGGCTCCCCTGTCTCTACCGAGAGTTCCCTGTTTCATTCCAAGTTCTCCAATGAGTGACGGCTCGGAGACGGCGCCGCCTGCTGGTACATGTATTTCCCCTTCACTTCTGACACGCGACGGCGGCGCCTGAAGTCCGCAAGAGTCCGGACAGCGACTCGGCCTTCTGGTATCTTTTTCATTCACGTCTTCCCCGGAGATCAAGCCCATGAAAGACAGTTTCTCGACTTCAAGAACCCTCCAAGTCGGTGACCGCACACTGCGTCTGGCCCATCTTCCCTCGCTCGAAGACCGGGGATTCGACATTGCGCGGCTGCCGTTCTCGATGCGCATTCTGCTCGAGAACCTGCTCCGCCGGGAGGACGGCGGCGTGGTTCCGGCCGAAGACATCGGGGCGGTCGCAAAGTGGGATTCCAAGGCCGAGCCCTCCGTCGAGATCGCTTTCATGCCGGCACGAGTGCTGCTCCAGGACTTCACCGGCGTGCCGGCGGTGGTCGATCTGGCGGCCATGCGCGACGCCATGAAGGAGATGGGCGGCGACCCCGAGAAGATCAACCCGCTGCAACCGGCCGAGCTGGTGATCGACCACTCGGTACAGGTCGACGAGTACGGCAGCCAAGCGGCGTTTCTGATCAACGCCGAAAGAGAGTTCGAGCGCAACCGCGAGCGCTACGCGTTCTTGAAGTGGGGTCAGCAGGCCTTCGACAACTTCAAGGTGGTGCCGCCGGACACCGGCATCGTCCACCAGGTGAATCTCGAGTATCTGGGCCGGGTGGTGATGACGGGGTCCGCCTCCGCCTCCGGCGAGCCGCCGTTCGCCTATCCGGATTCTCTGGTGGGGACCGACTCCCACACCACGATGATCAATGGCCTCGGCATTCTGGGCTGGGGCGTGGGCGGAATCGAGGCCGAGGCCGCAATGCTCGGCCAGCCGATCTCGATGCTGGTTCCGCAAGTCGTCGGTTTCCGCCTGATCGGCGAGCTCGCCGCCGGAGCCACCGCGACCGACCTGGTGCTCACCGTGACCCAGATGCTGCGCGAGCGCGGTGTGGTCGGTAAGTTCGTCGAGTACTTCGGACCCGGGCTTCCCAGGCTGCCGCTCGCCGATCGCGCGACGCTCGCCAACATGAGTCCAGAGTATGGCGCGACCTGCGGCATCTTCCCGGTCGACCAGGTGACGCTCGATTACATGGCCTTCACCGGCCGCTCGCCCGGTCTGGTGGCGCTCACCGAGGCCTATATGAAGGAGCAGGGGCTCTTTCATACCGCCGATTCGCCCGAGGCCGAATACTCGGACACGCTCGAGCTCGATCTTTCGACCGTCGAGCCTTCGCTGGCGGGGCCCAAGCGGCCCCAGGACCGGATTCTTCTGGGCGACCTCAAGAGGTCCTTTCTCGACGGCCTCGATGCGTTGAAGGCACCGGCCGGCGGCAAGTCCCCGAGCCTCGAGATGGTCGGCGAGGGCGGAAGCGGAGAAGGCGCCGCGGTGGCCGAAGCCGAGGCCACGGCGGCCGGCATCAAGACCTCCTGGCGGGGCTCCGAGTTCGAGCTTAGAGATGGCTCGGTGGTGATCGCGGCGATCACCTCGTGCACCAACACCTCCAACCCCTACGTGATGGTGGGAGCGGGGCTGCTGGCCAAGAGGGCCGTCGAGCTGGGCCTCGAGTCGCGGCCCTGGGTCAAGACCTCGCTGGCACCGGGCTCGAAGGTGGTCACCGAGTATCTCGATGAGGCCGGTCTGACCACTTATCTCGAGAAGCTCAATTTCCACCTGGTGGGCTACGGTTGCACGACCTGCATCGGCAACTCCGGCCCCTTGCCGGAGCCGATCCGCGAGGCCATTCAAGAGGGTGACCTGGTCGCGTGCTCGGTGCTTTCGGGTAACCGGAACTTCGAAGGCCGCATCGGACCCGACATTCGAGCCAACTACCTGGCCTCTCCACCGTTGGTTGTCGCCTACGCGCTCGCCGGGCGGATCGACATTGATCTCTCGACCGAGCCCCTGGGCGAGGGTGCCGACGGTCCGGTGTATTTGAAAGACGTCTGGCCGGACCCGGAAGAAGTCGACCGGGTGGTTCGTGAATCGCTCAAGTCGGACATGTTCGAGCGGGAATACGGCGAGGTGTACAAGGGCGACGAACACTGGAATGGGATGGAGGTGCCGACCGGCGAGACCTACGCCTGGGAGGCCGACTCGACCTACGTCAAGCTGCCGCCCTACTTCGTCGACATGCCGGCCGAGGCTGCTCCGGTGAGCGACCTCAGCGGAGCCCGCTGCCTGGCGCTGGTCGGGGATTCGATCACCACCGATCACATCTCACCCGCGGGCGCGATCAAACGGGACGCCCCGGCCGGCAAGTACCTCCAGGAAAAGGGTGTGGCACCGGTGGACTTCAACTCCTACGGATCCCGGCGTGGCAACCACGAAGTCATGATGAGAGGCACCTTTGCCAATGTGCGCTTCCGCAATCAGCTCGTGCCTTCGCTCGAGGGCGGCTTCACGCTCCACTTCGCTGGAGACGGCGCGGAGACCCCGATGACTATCTTCGACGCGTCGATGAGATACCGGGAAGAGGGTGTGCCCCTGGTCGTGTTGGCTGGCAAGGAATACGGCACCGGCTCGTCCCGCGACTGGGCGGCCAAGGGCCCGATGCTGCTCGGGGTTCGCGCGGTCGTGGCCCGCAGCTACGAGCGCATCCATCGCTCGAATCTGATCGGCATGGGCATCCTGCCGCTCGAGTTCAAGGACGGGGATTCGGCCGAGACGCTGGGTCTGACCGGCAAGGAAGTCTTCGCGATCAAGGGCCTGGTCGATGTGCTTGGAAACGACTTCAGCAAGAGGGCCGAGGTGACCGTAAAGGCCGGAGAGACAGAGTTTGCCGCGACGGTTCGCCTCGACACCCCGCAAGAGGTCGAGTATTACCGGCACGGCGGGATCTTGCAGTATGTCTTGAGGCAGCTGCTCGCAGCGTAGGGATCGTGGTGCGAAGCGACCGGCCTGTGCGGGTCGGCGGCGATCGGTAGGTCACTCCACCAGAGGACACGCTATCGCGTGAGAGTTGGCCGCCCGGCATTGGTTGCTCAGGGGACGCCTCGGGCTGGTCGGCGTGCCAGACCCGGGCCCTCGGCTGCGCGCCGCTGCGCGCTAACCAGCCGCGGTTGTCGAGAAGCTCTCCCGGGCGTTTGCGGCGAGCCCCCTGGCGCTACCAACGCCGGATCGGCCATGGATCCTCACGCTTCGCGGTCGTCCGCGGACGTGTCGCACCCGGCCGCTGAGCCATATCCTCGCCACTGTGCCTGAATGGCCAGCCGTGTGCCTCCTGGAGCGAAGCCTCTCCGTGCGAGCGGAAGGAGGGCACCGGCGGCCTACTATCGGACAGAGCGATCGAAGAGGCTCGCCGACTGGCAGGGCCACCGGAGGAGGCTCCGAGAACCAGTCGGGAGGGGACACGAAGGAATCGTGTCCCCGATTGCCCACCCTGCCGGGCTGGTGGTGTCCCGCACGGCAGGGGTTGGCAGGCGCGGGCGTCGAGTTGCTATGAAGTGACCGACAACACGACAACTATGGAGGTTTGAGACCGTGACACAAGCAAAACAAGCAGACCTGGCCGGCCCCGGCATCGGCAACTACGAAGATCTCGAGAAGATCCTGCCGCAAGACTACAGCTCGCCTCTGACGCCGATGGAGACGCAGCGGGCGATCTTCGCGGTCAAGCGAGAGATCGAGGACAACCTCTGCAAAGAACTCAATCTGACGATGGTTCAGGTACCTCTGATCGTCGACGTCGAAAGCGGCGTCAACGATATGCTCGACCGCGACGGCTCGCGCACTCCGATCGAGTTTCACATTTCAAACGATCGCGACCTCCATCCGATCGACGCGCAGGTGGTCCAAGCCGCCACGAAGTGGAAGCGCGTGGCGCTCAAGCAGTTCGATTGTGAGCCCGGCGAGGGCATTTGCACCGATATGAAGGCCGTGCGCAAGGATTACTTCCTCGATCATGATCACTCGGCCTATGTCGACCAGTGGGACTGGGAGCTCGCGATCACGGAAAAAGAGCGTACCCTCGGTTATCTAACCGAGGTGGTGCGGAAGATCTGGAAGTCACTGCGCGCCGGCGAAGCCAAAGCGTTGGAGCTCTTTCCGCAGCTCGGTGAGGCCGGCTATCCGCCCCTGCCCGAGGAGCTCGAGTTCCTTCACGCTGAGGAGATTCTCGCGCGCTATCCGGATCTGCCCAGAAAAGAGCGTGAGACGGCGATTCTTCAGGACTATCCGGCGATCTTCATCTACGGCATCGGTTGGCCGCTCGCGGACGGCTATCCGCATGAGATGCGAGCCGCCGACTACGACGATTGGGTCACCGAGACGACGTCCGCCGACGGGCGTCCCATGCACGGCCTGAACGGCGACATCCTGGTTTGGAACCCGGTGACCCAGAGACGTCACGAGCTCACCTCGATGGGCGTTCGCGTCAACGCCGAGACTCTCAAGACCCAGCTGGAGATGAGCGGCCAGCTCGATTTCCTCGAGTTTCCGTACCACCAGGCGATTCTCAACGGCGAGATCCCGCTTTCGATCGGGGGCGGCATCGGACAGTCCCGGACGTACATGTACCTGCTGCGCAAGGCGCATCTGGGCGAGGTCAGCGTGACGGTCTGGCCCAAGATCCTCAAGGATATGTGCCGGGATAAGAACATCCACGTGTTGGAGTAGTTGTCCGGAGCGAGCCTCTCCCATCTACTGATGGCTCGTGGAGAGGCGGCACCGGCGGCCTCTAAGGCGTCCTAGACCCCGACCGGCTCCTTGAAGGTCGGCCTGGCCTCTTCGATCTCACGGATGCGGAACTTTTGGATCTTGCCGGTGACGGTCATCGGAAACTCATCGACCAGTCGGACAAAGCGCGGCACCTTGAAGTAGGCCATGCCGTTGCGCACGAACTCCCGGAGCTCCTCGGGGTCGGCGGTCGCGCCGTTCGCGAGTTGGATCCAAGCCCCGAGCTCTTCGCCGAACTTCTCGTCGGTGACACCGAAGACCGCAGCCTGGGCGACCTTGGGATGGGTGGCGAGATAGGCTTCGATCTCCGCCGGGTAGATGTTTTCGCCGCCCCGGATCACCATTTCCTTGAGACGGCCGGTGATCGTGAGATAATCATCGTCGTCGAGCACTCCGAGGTCGCCCGAGTGCAGCCAGCCGCCCTCGTCGATAACCTCTCGGGTCGCCTCCGGAAGCTCGAAGTAGCCCTTCATGACGTGGTAGCCGCGGAAGCAGACTTCTCCGGGCTCCCCAACCGGGACGATCTGGCCGGTGGCGGGATCGACGATCTTGACCTCTTGATGAGGCATGTTGGTGCCCACGGTCTGGGTACGCCGTTCGAACGAATCCGACAGCCGGGTGATGTGGGTGGCCGGCGAGGCCTCGGTTTGGCCGTAGGCGATCAGGATCTCCTTGCAGCCCATTTCTCCGATCACCTGTCTCATGAGCTCGGGCGGGCATGGAGCACCGGCCATGATGCCGGTTCGCAGGCTGGTCAGATCGTAGTCGTCGAAGTCATCCCGAGCGAGCTCGGCGACGAACATCGTCGGCACGCCGTGGAGTACGGTGCAACGCTCCTGGTCGACGGCCGCCAGGGTCGCCTGGCTGTCGAAGTGGCCGGAGGGAATCACGATGGCAGCGCCGTGTGCGAGGCAGGCGAGGTTCGAGATCACCATGCCGAAACAGTGGTAGAAGGGCACCGGAACGCATACGCGATCGCGCTCGGTGAGCTTGAGCGCCTGGCCCACGAAATAGCCGTTGTTGAGAATGTTGTGGTGGGTCAGGACCACCGGCTTCGGAAAGCCGGTGGTTCCAGAAGTGAATTGGATGTTGATGGGCTCATCCATCTCGAGCTGCGACTCTCTTCCGAGAAGGCGAGCCAGGGGAATTGAGTCACCCATCTCGAGGACTTCGTCCCATAGATGGAAGCCTGTTCCGGGACGCTCGGAGTCCTGGAGCATGGACGCATCGGGGTCGAAGACTACGAGGTTGCGAAGGTCCGGCAGGCGATCGCAAGAGAGCCTTGTCGGCCGCTGGGTTCGGGCCTCGGGGCACAGCTCGAGAGTCATGTCGGTGTAGTGCGAGGACTTGAAGACGGGCATCAGGAACAGAGTGCCGACCTTTGCCGCGATCATTGCGTGCTCGAACTCGGCAACCCGGTTGGCGGGGTTGATGTTGACCAGCACCGCTCCGATGCGGGTGCTCGCGATTTGGAGCACGATCCACTCGACGTTGTCGGTAGCCCAAATTCCGATCCGATCACCTTTGCCGATTCCCAGCGCCAGCAGACCCTTGGCCAGTCGCTCGACCCTGTCGAAGAACTCTTGATAGGTGAGCCGAAGCCCCTGAGGAATCGAGACCACGGCGTCGTTGTCCGGATAGCGGTTCGCGACGTCGCGCAGGTGGGGGTAGATGGGAAGTCCGATCAGTGGCTGGTCGCCACCGATATGCACATAGGATGGTCTGTTCATCTCGAGTCCTTTGGTGGCGGAATGGCCGGCGGTTGTGCGCGCTCAGGCCACGGCGGGATGTTGCAGGGGAAGCTGCCTAGCGGCAGCCGCCTGTGCTTCGACCGAAGCTATGGCCGCCAGATAGACGATGTCTTTGGCCTCGCAGCCATGCTGGGTAACGTGCACCGGCCGCTTCATGCCGGTGAGGATGGGGCCAATGGCTTCGGCGCCACCCAGCTCTCGCAGCAGTTTGAACGCGGCGTTCGCCGAGTTGAGATCTGGGAAGATCAGGACGTTGGCTCGCCGGTTGAGGCGGCTGAATGGGAAGACTTCCTTTCTCAACTCGCGATTGAGCGCTGTATCGACCTGCATCTCGCCGTCGATAGCGAGATCGGGATAGCGCCGGCGCACGATCTCGGTGGCTTGGCGGACCTTGTCGGACTCGGGATGGCGGGAGCTGCCGAAGTTGGAGAACGAGACCATTGCTACGCGGGGCTCGAGGTCGAACCGCTGGGCGAACCGAGCGCTCGATATCGCGATCTCGGCCAGCTCTTCGGCACTGGGATCGATGTTGACCGTGGTGTCGGCAAAGAGAATCACGCGGTCTTTGAGCACCATGACGTGGAGGCCGTGGGCCTTGTCCGCCTCGGTTCCGATGATCTTCAGAACCGGTCGTAACGCGTCGGGGTAGTGCTGGTCACTTCCCGCCACGAGCGCATCCGCTTCTCCCAGGTGGACCATCATGGCTCCGAAAGCGATCGGATTGCGCATCTGCTCCTTTGCGTCCTCGCGAGTGACGCCTTTTCGCTGGCGCATGTGGAAGAGCTCGTTGACGAAGATCTCTCGTCTCGGAGACTCGTGGGGGTCGACGATCTCGACATTCTCGAGGTGCAGGTCCAGCTCTTCAATCAGCTTGTGGATCACCAGCTTCCGGCCGATCAGGATGGGTTTCGCGAAACCCTCGAGAGTGATGTTCTGCGCGGCCCGCAGGACCTTCTCGCTCTCGCCCTCGGCCAGAACAACTCGCTGCGGGTGCTCGTGGGCTCGGTTCATGACGAAACGCATGATGGCTCGTGATCTGCCGAGCCGACGCTCGAGCGACTCGCGATATTCGTCAATTGCAACCGGATTCTGTGCGACGCCGCTTTCCATCGCCGCCTTGGCGACCGCGACGGCCTCCTCGATCAGGACACGATGGTCGAAAGGCTTGGGGATGAGGTATTCGCGGCCGAAGTGGAGTCTCTGAACACCGTAGGCCCTCATCACCGAATCCGGTACGTCTTCCTTGGCCAGTTCTGCCAGGGCTCGAGTGGCCGCGAGCTTCATCTCCATGTTGATCGCGGTGGCGCGCACATCGAGGGCGCCACGAAAGATGAACGGGAAACCGAGGACGTTGTTGACCTGGTTGGGGTAATCCGATCGGCCGGTGGCCATGATGACGTCGCTACGAGCGGCGACGGCATCCGGGTAGGTGATTTCCGGATCCGGGTTGGCCATTGCGAAGACGATGGGATTCTTGGCCATGGATCGGACCATGTCTCGGGTCACGAGATCCGGACCCGAGAGCCCGACGAAAACGTCGGCGCCCACCAAGGCTTCAGGCATGGTCCGCAACTCGGTTTCGCGCGCGAACTCCTCCTTGAAAGGATTCATACCGTCTTTGCGGCCGGTGTAGACGACGCCGCGAGTGTCGCAGAGAATCAGATTCTCGGGCCGGACGCCCAGGGCGATGTAGTACCTGGCGCAGGCGATGCCAGCCGCTCCGGCGCCGCTGAAGATCACGCGCACGTTTTCGATCTTCTTGCCGGCAATCTCGAGGGCATTGAGAAGAGCCGCTCCGGAGATGATCGCGGTGCCGTGCTGGTCATCGTGGAAAACCGGAATCGACAGCGTTCTCTTGAGCGTCTCCTCGATTTGGAAGCACTCCGGAGACTTGATGTCCTCGAGGTTGATGCCGCCGAATGTCGGCTCCAATAGCTGGACGGTCCGAATGATCTCTTCGGGGTCGTGGCTGTCGATCTCGATGTCGAAGACGTCGATGTCGGCGAACCGCTTGAACAGGACCCCCTTGCCTTCCATGACCGGCTTTCCGGCGAGTGCGCCGATGTCGCCGAGGCCGAGCACCGCGCTGCCGTTTGAGACCACGGCTACGAGGTTGCCGCGGGCCGTGTAATTGAAAGATTCTTCGGCGTTGTCCCGGATCTCCAGGCATGGCTGGGCAACTCCGGGTGTGTAGGCGAGTGACAGGTCGCGCTGGGTCAGGCAGGGCTTGGTCGCTACTACTTCGATCTTTCCGTGCCGGCCCGCAGAGTGGTACTCAAGGGCTTCTCTTTTTGGGATCATCTCTCCCTCCTCTACCCCATAGCAGACTCCTCCTTCGCCGCCTGGGCAACACTCGACGGGGTGAAGCTCGGACCGCCTCGTAGGGTGGGAGCCAGGAATCGGGCGTCGCGAGAGTGGCCTGCGGCGGGTCTCCTGCACCTGGCAGGAGCGCGTTCGCGCTTGCCAAGGGCCACCGTCGAATCTCCGATTTGCTACTCTCCTGAGCGCTCAGATAAGAAGAATCCCGCTCCCGGAGGGAGGTTTCTGTGTTCGACCAGGTTTCCGAATGGCTCAGCCAGGCCAGCAATTTCGTCTGGGGGCCGTATCTGCTGCCGCCGTTGCTCCTTCTGACCGGCCTCTACTTAACGATCCGGCTGCGCGGCCTCCAGTTCACCAAGCTCTGGCATTCGCTCTATGTCGGTTTGATCGTGCGCAAGGAGCCCGGCGCGAAAGGAGACATCTCGCACTTTCAGGCGCTGATGACCGCGCTCGCGGCGACCGTCGGAACCGGGAATATCGTCGGCGTGGCCACGGCGATCGCACTCGGCGGCCCCGGTGCGTTGTTCTGGATGTGGATGACTGGGCTCCTCGGCATGGCTACCAAGTTCGGCGAGGCGATGTTGTCGGTCAAGTACCGCACCACGGACGAGCGCGGCGAGCAAGCCGGCGGGCCAATGTATTACCTGGCCAACGCCATCGGTTGGAAGCCCCTGGGCAGGTTTCTGGGGTTTCTGTTCGCGCTGTTCGCCTCCTTTGCGGCCTTTGGTATCGGAAACATGGTGCAGGCCCACTCGGTAGCGGACTCGTTGCACGACTCCTTCGGCATTTCTGTAAAGGTGACTGGGCTGGTGATCGTGATTGGAGCCGGCGCGGTGATCCTGGGAGGTATCAAGTCGATCGGGCGTTTCACCGGTGTTTTCGTTCCGTTCATGATCGTCGCGTACATCGCCGGGGCCGGATTGGTGCTGATTCGCAACATTGCCGAGATACCTGAAGCGTTAGCTCTGATCTTCAAGAGCGCTTTCAGCGGCACCGCGGCGACCGGTGGTTTCGCCGGAGCCGCCATGGCTCAGGCGATCCGGTTCGGCGTCGCGCGCGGGATTTTCTCGAACGAGTCCGGCTTGGGCTCAGCGGGGATCGCGGCCGCGGCGGCGCAGACGAAACACCCGGTGCGCCAGGCCCTGGTCTCGATGACCCAGACGTTCATCGACACCATCGTCGTCTGCTCGATGACCGGCCTGGCGATCCTGGTTACCGGGGCCTGGAGCTCGGGCATGAACGGTGCTCCGCTGACTCAGCTGGCATTCCGAACCGGCCTCGGAGGCGACTGGGGCGGCTGGATCGTGACCGTCTGCCTTGCGATGTTTGCCTTCTCGACCATTCTGGGTTGGAGCTACTACGGCGAGAAGAGCATCGAGTATCTGTTCGGCAGCCGTGCCATCTGGCCCTACCGGCTCGTCTTCGTCGTAGCGGTTTACTTCGGCGCCGTGCGGAGCCTCGATTTCGTGTGGACGGTGTCCGACATGATGAACGGCTTGATGGCGCTCCCCAATCTGGTCGGTCTGTTGCTCCTGAGCGGCGTGCTGGCGCGGGATACCCTGGCGTACTTTCGCGAGGCGGGCGATTGATGCCGGGAGCCGCCAACCCCGATGTGCCGATCCGGCGGCAGCGAGCTGCCGCCGGCGGTTGAGTCACTTTGCGTGCTGCCAGAAGAGCTCGGCGTCAAACCTGAGACGTACCTGGCCGCCCTGCTGGTGTTCAGCGAACAGCCGATCCATCGCGTCGAGCATGTCCGAGTGGCGCGCATCGGCCTCCGAGGGCATGTACGAGGCCGAAAGGACCCGCAACCGAAAGCCGTCGTGGTCGAGTGTTTGATGGTTATCGAACACGGCTCGCCCAAGCGGTGAGCCGGGGAAGAACGCACCCAGCCGCTCTCGGACTGCGTAGGTCTCTCGCACCGCGATGTAGTCGGTCGCCCAGCGTTCCAGGAACCTCTCGTACGCCTCGGCGAAAGCCGTGCCCGAGACTCGCCTCGAGTTCCAGACCCAGGCGACGGTACCGCCCGGTCGCAAGATCCGGGTTGCCTCGATTCGTGTTTTCTCGAAGTCGAACCAGTGAAAGGCCTGTGCCGAGACCAAGAGGTCGATCGAGCTCGCGTCGAGCCTGGTGTCCTCGGCGCTTCCAGCGATGCTCTCGAAGCGGGGCCAGCCCGACAGGCTCTTCTCGGCCGCGGCTCGCATTTCGGCGTTCGGCTCGACGCCTGCCACCGCATAGCCACGGCGCAGAAGCTCGCGGCTGAAGATCCCGGTACCGCTGCCGATCTCAGCAATCCGGTCCGTGTCCGGCCTGCGTCCAGCTAGCAGCCGGTCGTACAGGGCGGCGGGATAGCCAGGGCGACTCCTGCCGTACGCGTCGACTCGGTCGCTGAACCTCATGTGCGCGTTGAGATCAGGATTCATGATCGAGCTCGGGATGGCCGCGAGGTAGATCCCTCCAAGCTTCGAGAGTATCCTCCACGGCATGCGCGTTTTCATAACCGGCGGCACGGGCTACATCGGTTCGTCTTTGTGCCGGCGCCTGAAAGAGAGCGGCCACCAAGTTCGCGCGCTGGTGCGCTCGACCAGCAACACGGCGGCGCTCGAGGCGATCGGAGCCGAAACGTTTGTCGGCGACATCACCGATCGTTATTCGATGCGCGAGGCCATGTCGGGAGCCGATTGGGTAGTGCACGCCGCGGCGGAGCTGGATTTCCGCGCGCCCATGGATCGGATCGAGGGCGCCAACGTGGCCGGCAGCGAAAACGTCGCGTCGTTGGCCTTCAAGCTGGGGGTCGGCAGGGTTCTTCTGCTGTCATCGATCGCCGCGTTCGGCAGCAGTCCGAGCGACGGTTCTCCGGTGGCGGAGAACGCGCGGATCGAGCTGCCTTTTCCGAGCGCCTACGGCGCGACCAAGCACGCAGGCGAGCAGGCCTTTGCCGCGTTGGCCGATCGGGGCCTCGCAGTCAATGTCGTCTATCCGAGCTTGGTGTATGGACCTCCGGGGAAGCGGGGCGGCCTCAACGCGATGTTTGGTGCCATCATCGAGGGCCGTCTCCCGGCGATCGTCGGTGGCGGGCAGATTACGCGCTGGGTGTACCTGGAAGATCTGGTTACCGGCCTGCTCAAGGTCATGGAGCGCGCGCGGCCAGGACGGGACTATCTGATGACCGGCGACGCCTCTCGGCTTGGCGAGGTCGTCGAGAAGGTGGCTGAGTTGGCCGGCGTCGAGCCGCCCAAGCGACGCATGTCGGTCTGGCGTGCCAGATTGATGGGGCGCGTGTTGAATCCGCTATTCACTCTTCGCGGCAAGCGGCCGCCGATCAACATGAGCCAGCTCGAGAGCTTGCGGCGGCACTGGAACTTCGAGGACGCCCGAGCCCGCGCCGAGCTCGAGTGGGGCTCGAGGCCTCTCGAAACCGGATTGCCGGAGACCGTGCGGTATCTCACGAGCGATTCGCAGTGACGATTGCTGGCGAATTCGATCGCGTTGCGCAATGGTGACCTGGGCGGTAATATTTTCATCACGCTCCCGCCTCTTTTCGGGCTGGAGCTTCATTGAAAAGGTGGAGAGATGAGCAGCGCGAAGGTCATTCTCGACGGCAACGAGTACGAGCTGCCGATTACGGTGGGCTCGGAGGGCGAAGTGGGGGTCGAGATTCGATCACTTCGTAAACTCTCCAAAGCCGTGACCCTGGACGAGGGCTACGGCAACACCGGCTCCTGCAAGAGCGCGATTACCTTTATCGATGGCGAGAAAGGGATCCTGCGCTACCGGGGCTATCCGATCGAGCAGGTGGCCGAACATTCCACCTTCGTCGAAGTCTGCTACCTCCTGATCTTCGGAGAGCTTCCGACTTCGGACGAGCTCGCGGAGTTCAGCAGCGCCCTCACCCGGCACACACTTCTTCATGAGGACATGAAGAAGTTCTTCGAGGGCTACTCGTCGTCGGCCCATCCGATGGCGATTCTCTCGTCCATGATTGCCTCGCTGTCGACATACTATCCACCGACCACCAGAGAGACCCTGGACGTCAACATCCTCCGGCTACTCGCCAAGGCCAAGACCATTGCCGCCTTCTCCTACAAGAAGTCGATTGGGCAGCCGTTCATCTATCCGCGCAACGACCTTTCCTACACTCAGAACTTCCTCCACATGATGTTCGCCAACCCGGCCGAGCCCTACGAAGTGCCGGAGGTTCTGGATCACGCCCTGCGTCTGCTGCTGATTCTCCATGCCGATCACGAGCAGAACTGCTCGACCTCGACGGTGCGCATGGTGGGTTCGAGCGAAGCCGACCTCTTCGCGTCGATCTCGGCCGGCATCAACGCTCTTTCGGGCCCGCTCCATGGCGGCGCCAACCAGAAGGTGATGGAGATGCTGCGCCGGATCCGAGATGACGGCAGTAACTATAAGAAGTACGTCGAGCTGGCGAAGGACAAGGAATCCGATTTTCGACTGATGGGCTTCGGACATAGGGTCTACAAGAACTTCGATCCCAGAGCCCGAATTCTCAAGGAGGCTTCCAACCGAGTTCTCGACGAGCTGAACCTCGACGATTCGCTGCTCGACATCGCACGGGCTCTGGAAGAGGTGGCGCTCGAGGACGATTACTTCATCGAGCGCAAGCTCTATCCCAACGTAGACTTCTACAGTGGCTTTCTCTACCGGGCGATGGGTATTCCAACCAACATGTTCACGGTCATGTTCGCCCTCGGGCGGCTGCCCGGTTGGATTGCCCATTGGAAGGAGATGCGCGAGGATCCGAACGGGCGCATCCATCGTCCGCGCCAGATCTACACGGGCCAGACCGAGCGTGAGTTCGTTCCCGCCGACCAGCGTTGAAAGCGAAAGCGGATAGCTCCGAAGCCGGTGCTCCCAAGGAGTCGGAGCACTCTGCGCTTTCCAAGAGGAGGAAACTGCCAAAGCTCTCGCTGGGCATGCGGGTGGTTGCATTCGTTCTGGGCTGGGGATTGGTTCTGGTGGGGGTCGCGGGCTTGGCGCTACCGGGCATACAGGGGATCTTGACTCTGCTCGCCGGGACGGCAGTCCTGTCGGTGGTCAGCGAAACCGTCTACCGGCTCTTGCGGCGGGCGTTTCGGCGCTGGCCGAAGGGCTGGAAGCGGGTCAGAGGCTTTCGCCAGCGGGTTCACGGCTGGTTGCATCGCGATGAGCCCAAAGAACCGCCGGCCGAGTGATCGTCGCCCGGCGGACGAGACTTGAAACGACCTGGGTTGAGCAGAGAGCCGCGTCACGATCGGCCGATTGACAAATAGGACTAATTTTGTCCAGAATCCTTCGCCCTGGGCTCGCCCGAGGCTTTTTGGCCTCTGGGGAGGCTTCGAAAGTAGATGGAGTCTTCGATGTCGCGCGTTGCCGGAGTTGTCAGAGCAGTGGCTTGGGTGCTGCTCGTGACCTGGCTTGGATGCGCGCCGGCCGCCGAAGAGGCCGAGCTTCGCGATGGCGCCCCGAGCGAGCGCAGTCTGGTCGTCTACTCGGGCCGAAGTGAGTCACTCGTCGGGCCGTTGCTCGAAGCAGCCGAGCGGGAGACTGGGCTTCGGATCGAGGTGCGCTACGGCGGTACCTCCGAGCTGGCCGCGACGATTCTCGAGGAGGGCCATAACTCGCCGGCGGATCTGTTTTTCTCACAGGACGCGGCGGCCCTGGGGGCGCTTTCGCGCGCAGGGCGCCTGAAGGTCCTGGCGCGCGAGCTGCTCGATTCCGTTGCACCCGAGTTTCGGTCGAATCGAGACGACTGGGTGGGCCTTTCGGGGCGAGCCCGCACGCTCGTCTATGAGCCCTCGCGGATCGCCGAAGACGAGCTACCCCGGTCGCTCGAAGCGATCGGCTCGAAGAAGTATCGCGGCCGGTTCGGGCTGGCTCCGACCAATGGCTCGTTCCAGGCACACATGGCGGTCTACCGGGCGGTGAACGGCGCCGAGGCACTCGATGCACTGCTCACGTCCCTGGCCTCGAACGACCCCCAAGCGTTCCCCAAGAACAGCGCCATTGTCGAGGGCGTAATAGCGGGAGAGATCGATTTCGGCTTGGTCAATCACTACTACCTGTGGCGGGCCCGGAAGGAAGATCCAACGGTGACCGCTCTCAATTACTTCGTTCCTGAGGGAGAGGCCTCGAGCTTCGTCAACGTCGCGGGCGTAGGAGTGCTCTCCGACGCGTCCGAAGCTCACGCGCTGGTCGAGTATCTGCTCTCGGCGCCGGCTCAGGATTACTTCGCTCGGGAAACCTACGAATATCCGCTGATCGACTCGGTCGCTCCCTCGGTCGACCTGGTGCCCCTTTCCGAGGTCCGCGCTCCAGGGGTCGACTTCGCCGAAGTCTCGGCGGTCTTCGAGGAGACGCTCGGCGCGATTGATCGCAGCGGCTTGATTCGCTGACGGTACGAGATTCCATTCGAGATGGCCAGCCGGTGAGGAGTCAGGCTAGAGGTCTTTCGCTGGAGGTGTCGGCCGCACCGTGGCACAAGGCGTCGCCGGCGCTTCTTTGGACCGCTCTCGCGGCCTCGGCAACGGCTGTCGCCGTCAACCTGCCGCTGGCCTACATTTTCGTGCGCGCTGCCGACGCTGGTTGGTCTCGCTACGCGCAGATTGTTTTTTCGCAGCAGACCGTGGCTCTTCTGACTCGCACACTCATGCTTGTCGGAGGCGTCCTGGGTCTGGCGGTTCCGCTGGCCGTGGCGCTTGCCTGGCTGGTGACGCGAACGGACCTTCCGGGGCGTCGCGTGTGGGCGGTGCTGGCATCGCTACCGTTGGTTCTTCCTTCCTACGTCGCCGCCTTTGCCTGGGTGTCGATCTGGGGGCCCAAGGGTTTCGTGCAAAAAGCCCTCGCTCCCCATGGAATCGATGCGCTACCTTCCTGGGCTTACGGCTATTCCGGGGCCTGGTTGGTGCTTGCCCTGTTCACCTATCCCTACGTCTATTTGCTGGTGGTGGCCGGGCTTTGCAACGTGGACCCCGCCACCGAGGAGGCGGCGCGAAGTCTGGGCAGAAGACCCTGGGCGGTATTTGCGACCGTCGTTCTACCCCAGCTCAAGCCGGCTCTGTATTCCGGCTCCCTCCTGATAGCGCTTTACACCCTGAGCGATTTCGGCGCGGTCTCGATCGTCAGGTACAACACGTTCACTCTGTCGATCTACAACGCCTATCGTGGATTGTTCGATCGCACCGTGGCCGCCTCGCTGGCGACGGTCCTCGTGCTGCTGACGGTAGGGCTGATCATCGTCGAGACTCGGCTTTCGGCGAATCTGCGCAGCTCACGGACGAGGCCGTCGCGTCCTCCGGAGCAGGTGCCACTGGGACGCTGGCGCCTGCCCGCCACCCTCGCGGTTCTGTTGCTCGCGGCGGTGAATCTGCTCGCCCCCTTGGCCGTTGTCGTGCATTGGGCAGTCAAAGCCCTGCGGCTTGGTAACCCGCTCGGAGCGGCCGGCGAGGCGACGCTCCGTTCGCTGGGCGTTGCCGCGTTGGCGGCTGTCGCCGCCGTGGTCCTTTCGCTTCCGGCCTCGATCTGGGCGATGCGCCACGGTGGGCGCCTGGCCCGCCTCGCGCTCGGGATGACCTACAGCGGCTACGCCCTTCCGGGGCTGGTCATCGCGCTCTCGCTGGTTTTCTTTGCGACGCGGCTGGCGCCGCCTCTCTACCAGACCGTATGGCTGCTGCTTGTGGCCTATGTAGTTCGCTTCCTTCCCGAAGCGGTCTCTGCGACTCGGGCGTCACTGCGGGCGCTCGCCCCGGTCTTCGAGGAGGCCGCGAGGTCGCTGGGTGGTGGCTCCTGGACGGTACTGCGTACGGTAACGCTTCCGTTGATCCGGCCGGGTCTGTTGGCGGGCGCGGGGCTGGTGTTTCTGACCACCATGAAGGAGCTGCCGGCAACCCTGATTCTGCGTCCCACTGGTTTCGAGACTCTGGCGACGCGTGTGTGGACCGCGGCCTCCGAGGGCATTTACTCCCAGGCCGCGCTTCCGGCGCTGGTCCTGGTTGGGGCTTCGGCGATACCGGTCTACTTTCTGATCGTTCGCCCGGTGCTCTCGGAGCGCCCAAGATGACCAGCGTCGCCAGCGAGTCGGCGCCGGTTCTCGAGATCCGCGGTTTGGTTGTCGCCTACGGCAACGTTCCTGCCGTTCGGGGCGTCGACTTCGCGCTTCGCGAAGGCCGGATCGCGGCACTCCTGGGTCCGAGCGGTTGCGGCAAAACGACGCTGCTGCGTTCGGTTGCCGGTTTCGAGAGACCGAGCGCGGGCACCATCCGCTTGGCCCAGAGGATGGTCTCGGGCCGGGAGGTGTGGACGAGGCCCGAGGATCGACAGATCGGCATGGTGTTTCAGGATGGAGCCCTGTTCCCGCACCTGACGGTCGTCGGAAACATCCTCTACGGGATTCGCGGCCAGGCGAACGCCAAGGAGCGTGTGCGCGAGGTTCTCGCCCAGGTCGGCCTCGAAGGTCTGGGCGAGCGTTTTCCGGACCAGCTTTCGGGTGGCCAGCAGCAGCGGGTCGCTCTCGCCCGAGCGCTGGCGCCGCGACCTCAGATCATCATGCTCGACGAGCCTTTCGCAAATCTCGATGCTTCGCTGCGCGAGCGGGTGAGACAGGAAGTCCGGTCGGTGCTCGATTCGACGGGGATCACGGCCATCCTGGTAACGCACGATCAAGAGGAAGCGCTCAGCTTCGCCGACGAGGTCGCCGTGATGGTGGACGGGAGGATCCTGCAGGTGGGCACCCCCGAAGATGTCTACCACCGGCCGGTCTCGCCCGAGGTCGCGAACTTCCTGGGTTCGGGGCACCTGATCCCTTGCGAGGTGTCAGCCGGCAGGTTTCGCTCGAGTCTGGGCGAAGCGACCTGCAAGACAACGGACGGCCCCGGGCTCGTCTTTCTGCGGCCTGAAGACTTGAACCTGGTTCGCTGGCTGCAGGGAGAGGGCGCAGCGGGCACGGTGATCGAGCGTCGCTTTTTCGGACACGATGTGCTCGACACCGTTCGGTTGGCGAGCGGAGAGACCGTCGAAGTCAGGTCTCTATCATCGACGACGGTGCCCGTAGGAAGCCCGGTTCACTTGACGCTTCGGGAGCGAACCTACCGGGTCTTTCCGCTCGACGCCGAAGCCTAAGAACGGGGCGCGAGAGGTGTTCGGAAGTCGCTCGAGAATCGGCCGCTCTCGGACGAGGCCGAAGTCGGCCGAAGCCGAGAATCGGCGACTCCGGGGACTTCGAAGACGTTGGGCTAAATGGCGATTAAATCAGGGACTTTTTCCGCCGGTCCGATTCGTGAAAACTCGCAGTTCCATGAAACCACAGGATCTTGTGGTTGCCTTGACAGCGACGACTACATCTTGTACTTTCGCCCGCGCCTCACGACAGGACTAGGAAGGCGAGAATCGGTTTTTCCGGAGCCCGAGGTCCTTCCTGATCAGTCGCTCAGGGCTCGACCGGGAAGGGGAGGTGCGATGGGGAGTTTCTTTCTCTGAGACGGAGTATTGGCCGACCCTATCCGAGGGCGGTCTTCGGAGGGTTTCTTGGGTTTCGAGGTTCAGTGGAGACGAGAATGGCGGCGATGAGAGTAGTCAAACGAACCGGAGAGATTGCGGATTTTGATGAGGAGCGGATCCGAACCGCGATTCTCAAGGCGGTCGAAGCACGCCGCGCCGAGTTGTCCCATCGCGAAGTGGATGAAGTGCTCGGGAGCGTCGTCGAAGACATCGACGGCCGATTCAACGAGTTCTATCCGAACGTCGAGAACGTCCAGGACATCGTCGAGAAACAGCTCGTTCTCAAGGGGCACTACGAGATTGCGAAGGCCTACATCCTGTATCGTGACCAGCGGAGCAAGGTTCGGGACCAGGCAAAGCGGCGAGCGATCGAAGACGCCCGTCTCGGCAAGCTGACGGTCGAGAAGCGTGACGGCCGCAAAGTCCTCTTCAACTTCAAGAGAATTGAAGAGACGATTCGGCGGCGGGCCGCCGACCGGATTGACGACATCGACACCGCCGCACTGGTGCGCGAGGTCATCAACAATGTATATGACCGCATTCCGACCTCGCAAATCGACCAGGCTTTGATCCTGGCCTCGGCCTCATTTATCGAGAAGGACCCTGCCTACAGCTTCCTGGCCGGCCGGTTGCTACTTCAGAAGCTCGGCAAGGAGGTGGTCGGGCGCTCCTACACCGACGAAGAGGCCGACGAGGAATACCGGGCGAGTTTTCTGAGGGGGATCAGCCTGGGCATCGAGCACGAGTTGCTCGATCCGCGGCTCGGCGAATTCGATCTTCAGCTCCTGGCCGCGAGTCTCAAGCCCCGGCGCGATGACAACTTCGAGTACCTCGGCCTTCAGACTCTCTACGATCGCTACTTTCTGCGCCATGACGGCAGCTGCTTGGAGGTGCCTCAGTCGTTCTGGATGCGGGTGGCTATGGGGCTGACGGTCGAAGAGGAGCAGCGCGAAGAGAAGGCGCTGGATTTCTATGACCTCATGTCGGGGCTCTACTACGTGCCTTCGACACCGACCATGTTTCACTCGGGCACACTGCGGCCGCAGTTGAGCTCGTGCTACCTCACGACGATCAAGGACGACCTCGACCACATCTTCAAGTCCCTCGGTCAGAACGCGCAGCTCTCCAAGTGGTCGGGTGGCCTGGGTAATGATTGGTCCAATATCAGGGCGACCGGCGCACCGATCAATAGCACCAAGGTCGAAAGCCAGGGTGTGGTTCCGTTTCTGAAGATCGCCAACGACGTCACCATGGCGATCAACCGAAGCGGCAAGCGCCGTGGTGCCACGTGCGCCTACCTCGAGACCTGGCACTATGACATCGAGGATTTCCTCGACCTGCGTCGTAACACCGGTGACGAGCGCCGGCGGACTCACGACATGAACACGGCCAACTGGATTCCCGATCTGTTCATGAAGCGGCTTGTCGACGAGGCCGAGTGGACTCTGTTCTCGCCGGACGAGGTCAGCGACCTACACGAGCTTTATGGCAAGAAGTTCGAGGAGCGCTATCTCGAATACGAGGCCATGGCAGAGAGAGGCGAGATCAGGCTGTTCAAGAAGGTCCAAGCGCTCGATCTCTGGCGCAAGATGCTGACCATGCTGTTCGAGACCGGGCACCCCTGGATGACCTTCAAGGACGCCTGCAACGTGCGCTCACCTCAGGACCACGTCGGGGTCGTACACAGCTCGAACCTTTGCACCGAGATAACACTCAACACGTCAAGCGAGGAGACCGCCGTCTGCAACCTGGGTTCGGTCAACCTGGCCCGTCACGTGGGCGCCGACGGCGTCGACCGCGAGCGCCTGACCAAGACCGTGAAGACCGCGATGCGCATGCTCGACAACGTCATTGACATCAACTTCTACCCGACCCAAGAGGCTCGAAACTCGAACCTAAAGCACCGTCCGGTGGGCCTCGGGTTGATGGGGTTCCAGGATGCGCTGTACAAGATGGGGGTCGCTTTCGAGTCTCCCGCGGCGCTCCAGCTGGCCGATGAGACCATGGAGCTGATCTCCTACAACGCGATCCTCGGCTCCTCGGAGCTGGCGGCAGAGCGGGGCGCGTACCCCTCGTACAAGGGCTCCAAGTGGGACCGTGGCCTGTTTCCTCTGGACACCCTCGACCTGCTCGAGAGGGAGCGCGGCGTGCCGGTCGAAGCGTCACGCGGCTTGAGCCTGGATTGGACGCCTGTTCGCGAGAGCGTTCGCCGCAACGGCATGCGCAACTCGAACACCATGGCGATCGCGCCGACCGCGACGATCTCGAACATTTCGGGCTGTTTTCCGTGCATCGAGCCGATCTACAAGAACATTTACGTCAAGGCCAACATCAGTGGCGAGTTCACGGTCGTTAACCAGTATTTGGTAAACGAACTGAAGGAGCTCGGGCTCTGGGACTCCGACATGCTCGACCAGCTCAAGTATTGCGACGGTCAGGTCTCTCTGATCGATGAGGTGCCCGCCGAGCTCAAGACCAAGTACAAGGAGGCTTTCGAGATCGATCCGATCTGGTGCCTCAAGATGAGCGCGGCTCGAGGCAAGTGGATCGATCAGAGTCAGTCCCACAACGTCTTCGTGAAAGGCACCTCCGGCAAGCTGCTCAATGACGTCTACATCTCCGCATGGAAGCTCGGCCTAAAGACCACCTACTACTTGAGATCTCTGGCCGCGAGCCAGATCGAAAAATCCACCCTCGATGCGTCGACCTACGGCTACACCCAGAAGCGTGAGTACGCTGCGATGGAGAAAGCCTCCACGGTGGTTGCGCCAAGTTCAGTGGCGGCGACTAGTGCGACCGATGAGCCGCAGCTCTGTCGGATCGAGGACTCCGAGTGCGAGGCTTGCCAGTAAATGGGAATCATCAACAGTTCGAAGACCGACCCCAACAAGATCCTTCCGATCACCTATAACTGGGCCCGGGAATACTACAAATCGGGAGTTGCCAACAACTGGACTCCCGAGGAAGTTTCGATGCAGAAAGACATCGAGCAGTGGAAGTCTCGGCATGTGCTCTCGGAGACCGAGCGCCGGATGATTATCTGGAATCTGGGCTTTTTCTCGACCGCGGAATCACTCACCGCCAACAACATCGTGCTGGCGGTGTACAACCACATCACCAACCCCGAGTCCCGTCAGTACCTGCTGCGCCAGGCCTACGAAGAGGCCATCCACACGGATACTTTCATCTACTGCTGTGACAGCCTGAGTCTCGATCCGGAAGACATCTTCAACATGTACAAGACGATTCCGTCCATCGACGAGAAAGACACCTTTGTCGTCGATTTGACCAAGAGCGTCTTCGACCCGACCTTCACCACCGAAGGCACGGAGAACATCCGGAAATTCGTGCTCGACCTGGTCGGTTTCTACGTCTTGATGGAGGGCATCTTCTTCTACGCAGGATTTGCCATGATGCTGGCGCTCAAGCGCCAGAACAAGATGATCGGCATCGGCGAGCAGTTCGAATACATCATGCGCGACGAGAGTCTCCATCTCGCCTTCGGCTGCGATCTCATCAATACCATCAAGAGGGAAACCCCCGAGATCTGGACCAGCTCGTTCAAGGACGAGATCGTAACCCTGGTCGAGCGCTCGGTCGAGCTCGAGAAGAAGTACGCCTTCGATGCCTGCCCCGAAGGCCTTCTCGGAATCAACCCGGAGAAGTTCGCCCAATACGTCGAGCACATCGCGGATCGCCGCCTCGAGCGAATCGACCTCACCAAGCGTTACAACCGGGACAACCCGTTCCCGTGGATGTCCCAGGCGACGGATCTGGCGAAGGAGAAGAACTTCTTCGAGACCAGAGTCACCGAGTACCAAACGGGCGGCGCCCTCACGTGGGATTAACCGGACGAGATCACCTCGTCTGCGTCGTTGCGCGGCCCTCGGGCTCCTCAGCGTAGTCCGGCTACGCCTGCGTCGCCCTCGGGACCGCGACGCCTAGCATCCGAGGCAATCTCGCCCGGTTATCTCCCACGCGAGAACGGGCGATGCACGCTTCGGGCGTGTTCGACTCACTTCAAACATACCTGCGGAGCAAGATAGGTAGCATTAACATCATGGACGGTGCGGGACTGCTGGCCACGATTGCAACAGCGCTTGCTGTTCTGGTGGGCTCCGTCGCGATCTCGCGGCGGCTTCCCAGATGGTCGTTCGCGTTCTCTTCGCTTTCTGCCTGTTTGTTCTTCATATCGACCCGGGCCGCCTTGGACTTGGGCGGACTCTCACCCCCGCAGGTGACGACAATTGCAGCTCTGAATGGCTGCTGTTTGGCATTCGCGGTCATCTTCATCGCCTTCCAGTTGCGTGCGTTCTTTCCGGGTCCGAATCTGACCAAGAAGGATAGAGAGAGGGTTGAGAACCTGAGAAACTGGGTCAGCTTTCTTGTTGCTCGTTTGACGTGGGAGCGAATCTTGACAACTCAGGAAAGCCGGAAGCTCCCCGAGGGGTCTACTGCGGCCCTCGAGAAGATCGGACGACGGGAACTCGTAAATCAGGAAGCGCCCAAGATCAGACTCATGGCTGCGGGAATTAGTCATCTAGAGCCGCGGCAGCCAGCGGGGACTCCAAGGGCACGGTCACAAGCGGTTAGGTAGTTCGGTGAATCTGGCCTTCTGACGGTACCTAAGGCTCTTGGCAGTCGTAGCCGCTCTCGGCGACCAGCCGGCCAGGGGCGTCGGCGCGAGCGCTCGGGCTAGCAGATCGGAGGCCGGGATCGGTTTGCGCGAAGCGATGCCGAGCCGAGGGCCTAGACCCCCGCAGTCCGAGAAGCCCGAGGCGTCCCCTGGCCTGTTGTGTCGCCGATGCGGCGACATGTTTGATAATCGCCCGTCCGTCAGACGGAGTCGCGCATCCAGGCCGTGGCCAAGCTATCCGCGTACTCGTTCCAGCGGTCGCCGGAGTGCGCCGCGATCCAGACGAGCTTGCACTTGGGATGGGCCCGGTAGAGAGCCAGGAGCTCTTTGACCAGATCGAGGTTCTTCAAGGGCTCGCCTTTTCGCTTCCAGCCCTTCTTCTCCCAGTTGGGCGCCCACTTGGTGATGGTGTCGATGCACAGGCGGCTGTCGCAGTGGACCGTGATCTCGGCATCCTCGGGCAGGGCCCGGTAGGCCTCGATCAGCGCCGTGAACTCCATCCGGTTGTTGGTGGTGTGGGCCTCGTGGCCATGGCTCTGGGCACGAACCGCGCCGTTTTCGACCCATACCATGCCCCAACCGCCGGGGCCGGGGTTGGGGTTGGCGCTGCCGTCGGTGAAAACGCCCGATTCGGGTCCGCTCTTGTACTTGGCCAGGACCTCGGCGATCGTCAAATTCTCTTCGGTCCGCGTGGAGTTTCGTTTCCTGGTTCTCGAACCCGAGCCGGCCTCCCGCTTTTTGTTGGGCGAGTGCTCACGGCAGTACTTCGGCTGCCAGCCGGGGTACTTGTCGAGTGCCTGCTGGGGCACTTCGAACTGGACCTCGCAGACGGTGCAGGTGAACTTGGGCACGGGCTCTGCTACTCGTTCTTACCCGGCTGAGCGAACGGTCAGGTTCAGGAAGCGCCGTTTTCCGATTCGCACGAGGTACGGCTCGGACCGGGGAGCGAGAACCGCAAACGGGTCGGTCTGTTTCTCACCGTCAATCGAGACCGCGCCCTGCTCGATCAAACGTTGCGCCTCGCGGTTGCTGCCGGCGAGGTCTAGTTTGGCCAGGGCTTTGCCCAGCGAGATCTCGCCGTCATTGCTTGCACTGGGCAGCTCGTTTGGGAGTCCGCCCTGAGCGAAGATCTTGTCGAACTCCGCCGCGGCCCGCTCGGCCTCTTCAACGCCTCGATAGCGCGCGGTCAAGCGCCGTGCCAGCTCCTGCTTGACCGTCTTGGGGTGTTGACTGCCGCTTGCGACCTGCCGCTTTCGGTCCTCGATGGCCTCTTCGGGCTCGTCGGTCAGGAGCAGGAACCAGTCCCACATGAGGGAGTCGGGGATGGACATGGTCTTGCCGAAGATCTCCGACGCTTCCTCCTCGAGCCCAATGGCGTTACCCAAACTCTTGGACATCTTCTCGACGCCGTCCAGGCCGACCAAGAGTGGGACCGTGAGAATGCACTGGGGCTCGAGTCCCTCTTCCTTCATCAGGTCGCGACCGACCAGCAGGTTGACTAGCTGGTCCGAGCCGCCGAGCTCGACATCGGCATCGAGGGCGATCGAGTCGTAGCCCTGGAGCAGAGGATAGAGAAGCTCGTGTATCGAGATCGCCTGGTTGTCACGAAAGCGTTTCTTGAAATCATCCCGCTCCATCATGCGCGCCAGCGTGTAGCGCCCGGCGAGCTTGATGAGCCCTACCGATCCGAGCGCGTTCAGCCATTTGCCGTTGTAGCCGATTTCCGTGCGCTTCCGGTCGAGGACGTGAAAGACCTGCTGGGCGTAGGTCTCCGAGTTCGCCTTGACCTCTTCGGCCGTGAGCTGGGGACGGGTCGCCTTCTTGCCCGTCGGGTCGCCGATCATTGCCGTGAAATCGCCGATCAGGAAAATCACCCGATGGCCGAGAACTTGGAAGTGCTTCATCTTACGGAGGAGCACGCTGTGACCGAGATGGAGATCCGGCGCCGACGCGTCGAAACCGGTCTTGATGGTCAGCGGGATGCCGGTTTCGCGAGACCGCTCGAGCTTGCGGCTGAGCTGGTCCTCGTCGATCAGGTCGACCGCGCCGCGGGAGATGAGTGCCATCTGCTCATCGACGGGCGGAAAGGCGGTCGACATCGGTCGGGCAGCTTAGCACGCGAGAACGGGTTGCTCGCCGTCCTAGTCGCTCCACAGGGGCGGGTCGGGAAGCAAAAGCGCGCCCGCGGAGAGAACACCTTCGGCGACCAGGCGAGCGTCTCCGGCCAACGTCCAGGCCTCGATCGATCTCTCGGCCGTAACCGAGCCGCTTACGACGAGCTCGAATCCGCCACTGGTGAGTGCTTTGAGAGGCAGGCCGGCCCGACTCAGCTGAACCGCGACCGCCGCCGCCGCCAGCACACCGGTTCCGCAGGCCAGGGTCTCGCCCTCGACACCTCGTTCGAAGGTCCTGATCTCCAACCGGTCGGGTCCCACGACGCGGACGAAATCGACGTTGGCGCCGGCGTCGAAGTGGTGAGAATGACGAATCTCCGGACCGAGCTCGTTCACTGGCGCTCGAACCAGGCTCTCCGGCCACTCGAGCACAAAATGCGGTACTCCGGTATCGACGAACCAGCCGCGAAGCTCTTCTCCCGCGAGCTCCACGGTCTTCTCGACCGCGCGTTCGGGCGGTGGTTCCAGGGCGAGCGCGATCTCGAATTCGGCGGTTCGCTCGGCATCGATCTCACCGGCGCCGGTGACGACCGTCACTCGATCGTCGGCCCAGCCGAGGTGAAACGCCAGCAGGGCGGCGCAGCGTGTGCCGTTTACGCACAGACGGGCCAGCGTACCATCGCCGTTGAAATAGGTCATTCGAACCGAAGGAGCCGCGGTATCTGGCAATGGCTCGATCGAGAACGCACCGTCCGCACCCAGAGAGTGACCCCGCGCGCAGAGTGCCTCGACGTGGCTCGGAGTCAGGAAGTCCGGATCCCGGACCGCGATGAAGTCGTTGCCGCCGCCGGACATCTTGAAGAATCGGACGCCGGTCGGTTCAGGGCGCATCGGGCGCTAGGGAATCCGAGCCACGACGCTGCCGCTCGGCTCTCCCTGGTTGCCGACGCGATCGACCGCGGAAACTCGGTAGTCGTAAGTCGCACCGGTCTC